>JAKFYO010000153.1 GCA_021730825.1 Hyphomicrobiales bacterium | reverse complement strand
GTGGTAGCTGGCGTAAGCCAGCACCACGACTGCGCCCGCCTGATGCGCGAGTCCGAGCGCGAGCGGCACGGCATACAGCAACGTAAAGATGCCGAGCACAGCTTGCGCCGTAATCAACGCAAACAAAATCCACGCTTCGCGCGAAGCGGCATGACGCATCTGATAGAGCGCATAGCCGAGCGCCGCGAACCACAAGAGATACGCCGTCATGCGGTGATTGAATTGCACCGCCATCACGTTCTCGAAAATGTTTCGCCACCACGGATCGAGCAGAAACAACTGCTCGCGCTTGGGATGAAACACGCCGTCGATCAGCGGCCATGTGTTGAAGGTCAACCCCGCGTTGGTTTTGGCAACAATCGCACCGAGAAATACCTGCACGAGCGACAGGAAAATCAGGACGATGGCGAATGCCTTCCCTCGCCGTCCGGTGCTTTCGCGCTTCGGCAGCAGCGTGGTCGCGACCCAGACCAGCGCCACGAAGATCACACAGGCGAGCGTCAGATGAACGGCGAGCCGGTACTGGCTGACATCGGTCCGCACCGATAAGCCTGACGCCACCATCCACCAGCCGATGAAGCCCTGCAGCCCGCCGAGGAAAAGCAGCACCAGCAATTTCGCACCAAGAGCGCGATCAATCTTTCCGCGCCACCAGAAGAACGCGAGCGGCAGCGCGAAAGCAAAACCTACGATACGGCCAAGAAGCCGGTGCGCCCACTCCCAGAAATAGATGAACTTGAAATCTGCGAGCGCCATTCCCTTGTTGATCTGCTGATATTGGGGAATGGCTTTGTATTTCTCGAACTCCGCGAGCCATGCGGCGTCGGTCAGCGGCGGGAAGACGCCGGTCACGACATTCCATTCGGTGATGGATAAGCCCGAGCCGGTGAGCCGCGTGGCGCCCCCAAGCATCACCATCCCTGCAACAAGCGCCGCCACCGCCCAGAGCCAGCGGCGCACGTCGGACATTGGATCGCTCGTCTGCGGCATCGCGTCTTGCTATCTGGTTTCCCAAGAACTCGCGCGAGGTCTATAGAGCGGCACCTATTCCTGCAACGCGGCCAAAAGACATGCGCCAACGCTCCCGCAAACTGATCGGCACCGTTCTGCTTCTGGTGTTCGTAATCTTCTGGGCGCTGTTCGGCATGCTCGTCGCGCAAGGGCGCGTGGTGGAGCTTCCGGGTTACGGACGCTTTCTCGTATTTCTGTTTTTGGGTATGGTCTGGGTGTTGCCCGCGGGCTTGCTGATCCGCTGGATGGCGCGGAAAGACTCTAAAATAAACTAAGCTACGTCGAGACGGCGGAAGCAGTGCGGCAGCGAGAACGGCACGCCGGAACGCAGCACATCGACATGCCGGATTTTCTGGAAGTTTCCATTTAGCGACACGCGCGGCAGCGCCGTCATGTGTTCGCGATGCTCGGGGAAAATCACGCCCGGCCGCGTCGTGACCGCAAGCTCGTAACCGGCTTCCTGCGCCAGCGCGAAATCGCGCGCGCCCGCGGAAGTATGATCGCCGACAGGATAAGCGAAATCAGCCGGCTTCTTGCCGAGCGCCTTGTCGATTGCCGCTCCGCTTTCCGCCAGTTCGTACTTCGCGCTCGCCTCGTCCCACTTCTTCAGCATGGTGTGGTTCACGCTATGCGCGCCGATCGTGATCAGCGGATCAGCGGCCATCGTCTTGATCTCGTCCCAGCCCATGCAAAGCTCCTTGCACGGTCCGAGCGGATCGACGCCGTAGCGTTCGCACAATCCGGTTATAATCCTGCGCAATTCTTTTTCGTCGGAAAGCCCGCGCAGCCACCAGTAAATGCGCTCATAGCTGTTCTGTTTTGCGCTAGCACTCGCGCAATCAAATACGCGCGTGACGCCATTCATTTCGACTTCGACGCGGTCGTCCGCAGCAACGACGCGCTCAAGCGCAATCCACCACAGCAAGCCAGCCTTCTCCGGAAAGCTCGTCGCGATAAAAAGCGCCGCCGGAACTTCGTGCTTTTTGAAAATGGGCCAGGCGAATTCGAGATTGTCGCGATAGCCATCATCGAGCGTGAAGCAGACGAAGCGCTTCATGTAGTCCTGCTCGCGCAGGCGCCGCTTGGCCTCGGCGAGCGAAACGATATCGACCTTTTTGTAGCGCAAATACTCGATCAGCGTTTCGAGGAACGCGGGATCGATCTCCAGAAGCGCGTTCGGCTGGAACGGCTCCGGGCGCTCGGGCCGCACATGATGCATCGTGAAAATGGTGCCGACGCCTGAGGATAGCGGGCCCAAAACCTTCCACGCGCCCGAGAAGTAGAGCGCCTCAAGACCCATGCGGATTCCGGCAGTTCTTAAATTCATAGCTTCATCAATGGCTTGGGCCGCCCCCTGTTTCAAGCAATCTGCCAACGGATTATTGAGATTTCTTTGACAGTCTGCGTCTGCCCGAGGGGATCTCCGGGGAAAGGCGTAAGAAACGTGCTCCAGCGCGTCGAAGCAACTCCGTCATCACAGCATAAGGCTGCCGCAGCGCCCACGCCCGGCAACGCGTTCGCGCGCCTCGAGGTCTATCGCGACTTCGGCGCAGTAGAAGCCGTCTGGCGCGAATTCGAGACCGTTGCGACGCTTACACCCTATCAGCGCTTCGACTTTTTGCGCCTCTGGCACGAACATATCGGCGCCAAGGAAGGCGTCATCCCGCTGATCGCGGTCGCCTATGACGCGAGCGGCAAGCCGCTTTGCCTGTTGCCGCTCGGAAAATTCTCGCGCGGGCCGTTTCCGGTCGCGTGTTTCCTCGCGGGCAAGCACGCGAACTACAATTTCGGTTTATGGCGGCACGACTTCGCGTTCGACCGCGATTTCATACAGCAGATTTTCGATGCGCTCGCGGAAGCCGAGCCCGAGCTTGCGGCGCTCGAGTTGCACAACCAGCCTTATTCCTGGCACGGCGCGGAAAATCCGCTGCTCGCCTTCCCGCATCAAGCCTCGCCCAGCACCGGCTATCGCCTTAAACTCGGCGCGAGCGGCGAAGCGGTACTCACACGTCAACTGACATCCTCGTATCGCGGACGCATTCGCGGCAAGGAAAAGAAACTCGCGAAGCTTCCCGGCTATCGCTACATCCTTGCTTCCACGCCGGAACAAATTCAGCGCTGCATGAACGCTTTCTTCGTGCAGAAGCGCGAATACATGGCGGGGATGAAAATTCCGAACCCGTTCGACGAACCTGAAGTCGAAGCGTTCCTGCGTGCAGCCGCGATGGCACGAGTGCTCGAAATTCACGCGCTCGAATGCGAAAGCGAAGTGCTTGCGCTCTATGCCGGCGTCGCGGACAGCAAACGCCTGTCGACCATGATCAGCTCCTACACCGCGAGCGAGAACGCACGCTGGAGCCCCGGCATCATCACGATCTCGCACATCGTCCAGAACGTCGCCGACCGCGGTTTCGAGATCATGGATCTCGGCGTCGGCGAAGCTGAATATAAATTCGTCTATTGTGACGAGAAGGAAGAACTGTTCGACAGCTTCATTCCGCTCTCATCCAAGGGCCACGCGCTCGTCCCGCTCTTGCGCGCACAAGCCGGCCTGAAGCGCTTCGTGAAATCCACGCCCGCCTTGTGGCGCGCAGCCAAGACCGTTCGCGGGCTATTGTCCCGCTAAGCGGCGGCAACTTCCGGCGCTGGCGTCATCGTCGGCGTGTCCGGTGCAACTGCCACCACCGCGATATTCGAGAAGCCCTGCCCTGCAAGCGCATCGGCGGCCGCAACACCAGCGGCCGTATCATCTTCGCTGGCAACGACAACGGTTCCGCGCGCAAAGCGCCCAAGCCGCGAAGCGTAGGAGTAACGAAGCAAACTCGGTGTTGCGACGATGACGTGATCGTAGCTCTGCGCCACCGCCCCAAGCACGATTGCGAGACGCTCAGCAGAGAGGATCGCAGCGATATCCGGCATCATTCGGCCGGTGCCGAGAATGTGCGCACGCGAAACCGGATCGCGCTCGATGGCCTCGGCAAATGAAACCTTACCGAGCAGCAGATCGCCGATGCCGTGACGGACACCCGCCTTCTGGCTGACCGCAGCATCCACATCGAGATCGACGAAAAGTGCGCGCGTTCCGCCCTCGGCAAGTTCGCGCGCGAGATCGAACGCAAGCTCCGACGAAGGCTCGTTTGCAGGACGCGTGACGATCACGATACCCCGGCCCATGCGCCGCACTTGCGCGGTTAAAGGCCCGGTTCGCAGGCTTTCGACGAATTCCGGATTTGGCGGAGATGCTTTCGGCATGGCCGGCGCAAGCGGAGCCGTAACTTCGACAGCCTCCGGTTCACGCATCACCGTGCGATAGACGTCGCCGCGAAGGAGCTCGGCAGTCGCGAGGAATCCGATCATCGCGATCAGGGCCCCGATGGTGGCGATGAAGATAATCGGCAGCTTCTTCGGGAAATGCACTTTGTTCGACGCGACCGCGCGCGAGATAATCCGCGCATCCGCCTGCACCGCATCCGGCGTTTCGCGAGACGCCGTATCGCGATACCGCGAAAGATAGGATTCCAGAAGGTCACGCTGGGATTTCGCATCCCGCTCAAGCGAACGGAGTTGCACGTCCTGCGAATTCAGCGCACCGGACATCTTCTTCTGCTGGTCGAGTGCAACCAGAATGGCATTGGCCTGCGCCGAAGCGAGCAGCGCATCGTTTTCGAAGCTGCGCGCGAGCTTGTCGGCGGCAAGCCGCGTCTGCGCCTCCAGATCCACGATCTGCGCGCGCAGTTCCTTGATCCGCGGATGCTGATCGAGCAACGTCGACGATTGCTCCGCAAGCTGCGCGCGCAGATC
>JAKFYO010000092.1 GCA_021730825.1 Hyphomicrobiales bacterium | reverse complement strand
CATGTGCGGCAGCGTCGAATTGATGTCTTTGACTTCGTCGATGTCGAAATAGACCGCGCCCGGAATATGTGCCGCTTGATATTCCGCGCGGCCGTCGCGTTTCATCGCGGGCAGATACCACGACGCATCGACGACCACTAGGTCGGGCTTCTCGCGCTCGCCTTCAAGCCATTCTGGCGTAACGAATGTATCGGATGCGGACATCGGCAGGTTCCGGTGACGAACCCGCCGACTTTCGGCTAGCTGCGCGCGAAGCGCAACCGGCTCACGATGCTCCGCACAATTTGTCGCGCAGCACGCGGAATTTGGCGAGCTGGTCTTCTTTCAATTCGCGTTTTTCGTCACGGCCAACGAAGACTTTATACATTATACCGCCATCGACATTCACGAAGGCGACGAAGACAGATTTCTTTTTGTTGAATTCACGCTCGACGAAAGCGACCGTTCCGCAGCGGTCGTGCTTCAGGTGTCCGTGCAGTCCGGCGGAGCCGCCGAGATTGAAATAACCGTGGCCGAGCGTTCCCTTCGGCATGGCACCGCCGATTTCGAAAATGCCGTCGTCGGTATTGATGATCGTGGTGAGATCGCCCCAGGTCGAAATATCGTCCATCGTTTCGATGAACTTGTCGCCGGGCGCGAATTTGCGCATGTGGTCCGGCAGCGCTTCGAGGATCGTCTGGCAGGTGACGCCATGCTCCTTCGCCGCGAATTCGATCACGACGCCGGGGTTCTCGGCGATCTTGCGCTTGAGTTCGGTGAGTTTCGCGGTGTCGAGCATGATGAGCCTTGTGATGTGTGCGGAATGGCTCGCTCGCGGGCTCCGCCGCTGGCTGGCGTATCACCTAAGAATAAGCGGAAGGATGCGTCAACCGCGCGTCAGACGAAAAGCTTGTCTTTGCCCGGCAAGGGAATTTTACGCTCGAGGAAGGCGGGTACCGGCAGCTTCTTGTCGCGCAGGAACTTCGGATTGAAAATTTTGGTCTGGTAGCGCGTGCCGTAATCGCAGAGCACGGTTACGATCGTGTGGCCCGGACCCATTTCCTTCGCCATACGGATCGCGCCTGCGATGTTGATGCCCGACGAGCCGCCGAGCACAAGGCCTTCGTGCTCGAGCAAATCGAATACAGCGGGCAGCGCTTCGTCGTCTGGAATGAGATAGGGACGATCTACCTTGATGTCCTTGATCATCACGGTTTCGCGGTTGAGCCCGATGCCTTCCGTGACGCTGTCGCCCTTTGTCGGATCCGCCTTGCCGTCTTTGAAGTAGTTGTACATTCCGGCGCCATGCGGATCGGCGCAGCCGATCAGAATGTTCTTGTTCTTCTCTTTCAGAAACAGCGATGTGCCCGCGAGCGTGCCGCCGGTGCCGACCGAGCAGATGAACGCATCGACTTTGCCTTCGGTCTGCGCCCAGATTTCCGGGCCGGTCGTCAAATAATGCGCGCGACGGTTATCGAGGTTGTTCCACTGATCGGCGAAGATGACGCCGTTCGGTTCGGTCTTGCGAAGCGCATCAGCAAGGCGCTTGCCGACATGCTGGTAGTTGTTCGGGTTGGAGTAAGGCAGCGCCGGCACTTCGACGAGCTCCGCGCCGCAGAGACGCAGCATGTCTTTCTTTTCCTGGCTCTGCGTCTCGGGGATCACGATGATCGTTCGGTAACCGCGCGAGTTCGCGACCAGCGCGAGCCCGATGCCGGTGTTGCCCGCAGTGGACTCCACGACGATGCCGCCCGGCTTCAGTTCGCCGCGCTTCTCCGCCTCCGTAATCATGTGCTTCGCCGGACGATCCTTCACGGACTGGCCGGGGTTCATGAATTCGGCCTTGCCGAGGATGTTGCAGCCGGTCGCCTGAGAGGCGCGCCAAAGCTGGATCAGCGGGGTGTTGCCGACGGCATCGACGATATCTTTGCGGAAATCCATTGCGTGCAATTCACAGAAAATTCGTGGGTTGATTTGAATTGAACGTACCCGCGCTGCTGGAACGACGCAACGTTATGCCTTCAGGGTCTGGAATGCGCTGAGCGCACGCTCACGAGCTTCCTGATGATCGACGATGGGTGCCGGGTAGGTCTTGCCAAGGGTTACGCCGGCTGCCGCGAGTTCGAGCGGCGACGCAGTCCAGGGCTTGTGAACGTAGTCATTCGCCAAAGTGGCAATTTCCGGAATCCAGTTCCGTACATAGCTCCCATCCGGGTCGAATTTCTCGCCTTGTAAAGTCGGATTGAATACTCGGAAATAGGGTGCCGCGTCCGCGCCGGACCCCGCGACCCACTGCCAACTCGCGGCATTATTTGCGGGGTCGGCATCGACCAGCGTGTCCCAGAACCATTCTTCTCCAAGGCGCCAGTCGAGCAGCAGGTGCTTGATCAGAAACGACGCACAGACCATGCGCACACGGTTATGCATCCAGCCCGTTCGCCATAGCTGGCGCATGCCCGCATCGACTATCGGATAGCCCGTCAATCCACGCTGCCATCGCTTTAACGCCTTGTGGTCGTCGCGCCACGGAAAAGCATTGAAGCGGCGCTGGAAGTTTTCGCGCGCGAGACCGGGATAGTGATGCAGGAGATGATACGAGAACTCGCGCCAGCCAAGCTCCGCGCGAAGTTTGTCGGCATCGCGTCCGCGCGTTGGCAATGCTTCCGTAATCTGATGCGGACTGATTTCGCCATGCGCAAGATAAGGTGACAGGCGGGAAGTGCCGTCGATGTCGGGGCGGTCGCGATGCTCTGCATAGCCTTTCAGCGCGTCGTCGAGAAAATCTTTCAGCCGCTGCTTCGCTCCGTCTTCTCCGCGCGTCCACGACGCATCCATGTCCGTCGCCCAATCCGGTTTTGAGGGCTCCAGATTCCAGTCATCCAGCTTTTCGCTCTTCGGTGTTTTGGCGGCGTCGAGTTTACGAATGTCGCCAGTCACCGCGCGAGGATTGCCGCGCTCTTCGCTCGCGCGAAAATATGGAGTGAAGACGCGGATCGGCCCATTCGCGCCCTTGCTCTTGATTTCCCAAGGTTCATTCAGGAGCGACGCGTTGAACGTCTCGACCGCGCAATCTTCGCTAAGCAGGTGCTGTTCGATTTCGGTATCGAGTTTTGTCTCAGCGGCAACATAGCGGCGATTCCAGTATGCCGCGCCGATGCTCGCTTCGCGTGCGATTTCAGCAATGATCTTTCGCGGATCGCCACGGCGAAGCACGAGCGAAACGCCGCGTGCTTTTAGATTATCCGAGAGTGCGCGCAGCGATCCCGCTAGCCACCAGCGCCATGCGGCGCCCATCGGACGCGGGCCTTTCACTTCTTCCAGAATATAAAGAGCGATGACCGGCGCGCCGCTTTTCGCGGCGGCATGAAGCGCCGGATTATCCGAGATGCGCAGATCGTTGCGGAGCCATACGAGGGCGGGGCGAGAGGTCATGCGCGAAGGTAACGCGCCGGCTGCCGGAATGGATGTGGGAAAATGGCTCCGCGGGTAGGATTCGAACCTACGACCGATCGATTAACAGTCGATTGCTCTACCACTGAGCTACCGCGGAACAGGCGCTCGAAAGCGCGGGGGACGTATAAACAGCTTCGGCCGGTGTTGCCAACTACCCTTATCAGACGGTCCGATCCACCACCCGGAAGGTCGCATTCGCCCGTGCGCAGGGCACGCCGTCGGCGGTCACGAAGCATTGGGTGAAGCAGAGTGTGCTCCCGGCCTTGATAAAGGTAGTGGTGAATTCGACCCATTGGCCGATCTGCGCCGAGCCGACGAAGTCCACGGCCAGATTGATCGTGATGGCGGTCTGCTTTTCCGGGTCGAGCTTTGTCACGACGAGCGAGCTGCCCATCGCCTGGTCCGCGAGCGCCGAGATAAAGCCGCCATGCGCGACGCCGCGCGAGTTGGTGTGCGCCTTCGAAAGCCGGACGGCGAGCACGACTGCGTCCGGCGTTTTCTTGGCGTAGATCGGTTCCCACGGCACCGTCACCGGGCTCTTGCGGTTAAACGGCTCGAAACCCGCAGGAACATCCATGGGAAATGCTGCTCGAAAAGAAGAATTGGAGGCCACGCCGAGAATCGAACTCGGGTACGCGGATTTGCAGTCCGCTACGTAACCACTCCGCCACGTGGCCATCCCGGCCGCGAATAAGTAGCGGCACGGGGCGGGGTGTAGCAAAGCGGCCGTCACCGGGCAATTAACGGAGCGTCTGTACCCCTATAAACACTCTGTAGCGCTTGCCTTTTTTACCCCATTGGACCAATTCTGGCCGGAAACAGGTTCCGAGAAGCGCTCTTATGATCGATTTTGCCCAGGCACGCCGGACGATGGTGGACGGTCAGGTCCGCGTAAACGATGTCACCGATGCAGCGGTGATCTCGGCCATGCTGGAAGTGCCGCGCGAGAAATTCGTGCCTGAGACGCGCGCGAGCCTTGCCTATATCGACGAGGATTTATGCGTGCTTGAGGCTACGGGTGGCGCGCCAGCGCGCTATCTGATGGAGCCGATGGTGCTCGCGCGCATGCTGCAGGCGCTTGAAATTACGCCTGACTCGAAGGTGCTCGATGTCGGTTGCGCCACCGGATACTCGTCCGCGCTCTTGGGCCGTATCGCCGGCAGTGTCGTTGCGATCGAGGAAGATTCGACGCTCGCGGCGAGCGCCAAGAAGTTGCTGCGCATGGCTAACGTTGAAGCGGTCTCCGGTAAGGCGTCTGCTGGATGGGCCGCGGGTGCACCCTATGACGCGATCCTCCTTGGCGGCGCGGTGGAGGAAGTTCCGAGCGCCCTGACCGATCAGCTCAAGGATGGCGGCCGGCTCGCTGCCGTGATTCGGAAAGAGACC
>JAKFYO010000346.1 GCA_021730825.1 Hyphomicrobiales bacterium | reverse complement strand
GAAGATGCGCAACAGCTTATCTCCGGCGAACGGCAGGAATTTTTCCGCACGCTTGACGCCGTGCTCGCCCACGCGCCGATCGGATATGGCTTCGTCGATCGCGAACTCGAATACGCGCAAGTGAACAGCGAACTTTCGCGCATTTTCGGAATTCGCAACGAGTATATCCTGGGCCGCCCGGTACAGGATTTTCCGCCGCTCAATACGCCGGAAGCGCTAGACGCAATCCGCGAAGTGTTCGAAAGCGGTCAATCCGTTCCCAATCTCGAACTTGTCCGTGAAATTCCGGGAGAACGGGATTCGCTTCGGGCCTGGCTCGCCGGCTTCTTTCCGGTGCACAACGAACGCGGCGAGGTGGAAGTCGTCGGCGTGGCGTTGCTCGACATCGCCGATCACAAGAAGGCCGAGCTTGCGCTTGGTGCGAGCGAGCGCAAGTTCCGCGTCGTTACCAACGCCATGCCGCAGCTGGTGTGGTCGAACCGGCCCGACGGTACGTTCGATTTCTATAATGACCAGTGTCTTGAATTCGCCGGTACGCCACCCGGCGATGACTGGAAAGATCTCCTGCACCCCGACGATTACGAGAAGACCCGGAAGGCATGGGAGCATTCGCTCCGCACCGGCGATCCCTACGAGATGGAGTATCGCTTCCGGAGCAAGCACGGCGACTATCACTGGTTTCTCGCCCGCGCGCTTCCGGTTCACAACACGGAAGGAAAGATCGAGCGCTGGTTCGGCACTGCGACCGACATCACCGAGATCGTTGCCGCGCGCACGGCCGAGATGGCGGCGGCGAACGAAAAACTGCGCGAGGAAGTATTCGAGCGTTCGCTTGCCGAGGAGCGGCTACGTTCCGAAATCCAGGAGCGTGCGCGCGCTGAGGAGCAGTTGCGTCAGGCTTCCAAGATGGAAGCGGTGGGCCGCCTGACCGGCGGTCTCGCGCACGATTTCAACAATCTTCTCACCGTCGTCATGGGCAATATCGAAGCCATGCAGCGCAAGGTGAAAGACGGCGGCGACGAGAAAATCAGGAACTACGCCGAGTTTGCGATGCAGGGCGCGAGGCGTGCGGCGGCTTTGACCAAGCGCCTGCTCGCATTCTCGCGCGGCCAGCCCTTGGAGCCGGAAGCCGTGAACGCAAACGAACTCGTCTCGAGTATGACGGAGTTGTTCGCGCGCACGCTCGGCGAGAAAGTTTCCCTGAAGACGGCGATCGTGGAAAATCTTTGGATCGTCGAAGCAGACCCGAACCAGCTCGAAGCTTCGCTCCTGAACCTTGTCGTGAATGCACGCGACGCGATGCCGAAGGGCGGCTCGCTCACGATCGAAACCGCGAACGTAAAACTCGACCAGGCTTATGCTGCCAAACATGAAGGCGTCGTGCCCGGCGAGTATGTCGGTATCACCGTGAGCGATACCGGCGTCGGCATGGATGCGGAGACGCTGAAGCGAGTGTTTGAACCGTTCTTCACCACAAAGCCCGCGGGGGAAGGCACCGGTCTCGGTTTGAGTCAGCTTTATGGTTTCGTGAAGTCTTCGGGCGGCAATGTCAGCATCGACAGCATCGTCGGCTCGGGCACCAAGGTAACGATCTATCTGCCGCGTTATGTCGGCGAGGCCGCGGACCTGAAGACCGCGCGCAAATCGCAAACGAAAGAAGACGACCTTAACACCGTTCTCATCGTCGAGGACGATGACGACGTTCGCCAGTATACCGTGAGTCTGTTTCGCGAACTCGGTTACGGCGTGCTTGAAGCCGCCGACGGCACGGCGGCACTCCGCGTTCTCGAAATGCGGCCCGAAGTCCGCTTCATGTTCACGGATGTCGGGTTGCCCGGCGATTACAATGGCAAGGAACTAGCCGATGAAGCGCGGCGCCGGCGGCCGTACTTAAGGGTGTTGTATACGACCGGCTATGCGCGAACGGATATCTTGCGCCAGGGCCGCCTCGACGCGAATGCGCAGGTCGTGAATAAGCCTTTCACCTTTGACGAACTTTCGGCCAAAGTCCGTGCTGTATTTGATGGAAAGGAAAAGAACGTGATTCTTCTCGTCGAGGACGAAATTCTCGTCGCCGCGATTGCCGCGGAAAACCTCCGCGATATCGGATTTGAAGTCATCGAAGTAACGAGTGCCAAAGCGGCACTCGATCACGCTGCAAAAGATATTGCGGGACTGAAGGCTGCGATCATCGATATCGGACTGCCCGACAAAAAAGGCGACGTGCTCGCGCAGGAACTCCGCAAGCTCCGCGGCGATCTTCCGATCATCGTCGCGACTGGCCACGCGAGCGAGTCCCTGCCGAAGGAATTACGCGACGCCCAGAAAGTCTCAGTCCTGGGCAAACCTTACGATCTGAAAGACCTGCAAGCCGCATTGGCTTCAGTCGGCGTCGCGGCCTGAGCCTGTTTCGCTACGCGGGTTTGCGGATTATTGCGCTGCCGCGTTGCCGTATAGGAAGCGCGATGCCAAAATAGCGGCATGACAGTTCAAGAACGCGCTTCCTCTATCTCCGCTACACCCAACGCCAGACCTAACACCCGCAGCGGCGGGCGTATTCTCGTGGATCAGCTTCTCGTTCACGGCGCGGATCTCGCATTCTGCGTGCCCGGCGAAAGCTACCTCGAGGTTCTCGATGCGCTGTTCGATGCGCGCGATCGGTTCAAACTCGTGAATGCGCGCCACGAAGCCGGCGCCGCCAATATGGCGGAGGCCTATGGCAAGCTCACCGGCAAGCCGGGCATCTGCATGGTGACGCGCGGTCCTGGCGCGTGCCATGCCGCGGTCGGCGTTCATACGGCGTATCAGGACTCGACCCCGATGATCCTGCTCGTCGGCCAGATTGCGCGCGGCACGCGCGACCGTGAGGCATTTCAGGAAGTCGACTACCGGCAGATGTTCGGGCCGCTTGCGAAATGGGCGGCCGAAATCGAAACGACATCGCGCATTCCGGAATATATCGCGCGTGCATTTCAGGTTGCGACCTCCGGCAGGCCGGGTCCGGTCGTGCTCGCTCTTCCCGAAGACATGCTTGCCGAAACTTCGGACGTCGAAGACGCGAAGCCTTATGTGACCGCGCAGGCTGCCCCCGACGCTGCGCAACTCTCTGCAATGCGCGAACTGCTCGGCAAAGCGGAACGCCCGCTGATGATCGTCGGTGGCGGAAGCTGGACCGGGATCGCGTGCAAAGACATCACCGCTTTTGCCGAAGCGAATGGAATTCCTGTTGCCTGTTCATTCCGCCGCCAGGATGTAGTCGATAACGCGTCGGAAAATTACATCGGTGACCTTTCGACGTCGGTGGCAGCCTCGCTCACGAAGCGCGTGAAGGAAGCGGACCTCTTGCTTGTCGTTGGTGCGCGCCTTGGCGAGATCACGACGCAAACCTATCGTGTGATCGCGTCGCCGACGCCAAAGCCGAAACTCGTTCACGTCTATCCGGACCCTGATGAGATTGGCCGCGTGTATGTTCCCGATCTTGCGATTGTTGCGTCTTCTTCCGAATTCGCCGCTGGAGCAAAGGCATTGAAGCCGCTTGATGGCGCGAAATGGAAAGCGTGGCGCGAAGCCGCGCGCAAGGATCATCTGGATTCAATCAAAATTCCCGCGGTCGGTTTTCCGCTCGATATGGGGAAGGCGATCAGCGATCTCGCCGCCGCGTTGCCGAAGGATTTTGTTGTCACCATCGATGCCGGAAATTTTTCCGGCTGGGCGCATCGCTTCATTCGCTATGCACGGCCTTGCCGCCAGCTTGGGCCAACGTCGGGCGCAATGGGCTACAGCGTACCCGCGGCGGTCGCTGCCTCGATCATGAACCCCGAACGCACGGTGGTGAGTTTTGTCGGCGACGGCGGGTTCCTGATGAGCGGTCAGGAAATCGGCACGGCCATGCAGCATGGCGGCAGGCCGATTGTGCTTCTCTTTAATAACCGCATGTACGGCACGATCCGCATGCATCAGGAGCGCGATTTCCCCGAGCGCGTTTCCGGCACCGATCTCGTCAATCCGGATTTTGTCGGCTTCGCCAAATCGTTTGGCTGTCATGCCGAGCGCGTCGAGAAGACCGCCGATTTCATGCCCGCTTTCGAGCGTGCCCTGAAATCGGGCAAGCCCGCCGTGATCGAACTGATGACCGATCCGGAACAGGTCTCGTCCCGCACCACCATCACGGCACTGCGCGCGGCAAAACGCCCGTAAATCTAATGGCTCACGATGCATTTCCCGCCGCTTGAACGGCGTCAGGCAACACCTACCTGCTTGATGGAGTCGCGCCTGTCATAGCCCTCTGCTAGAGCCATTGGCGCTCGCCGGATGGGGGATTCGGCCAAGAAAAGACAAGGGAAGGAAATGCTGCAGGCGTTAAAGAAGCTGTCCGGCTGGTTCGAAAAGAGAATTGGCTGGCATCGCGTTGGTCTTGTAGTCGGCGTCACCGTCTTCGCGGTGGCCGCTTATGTGCTCTATCGCATTCTCCGCAACATCAAGATCGAGGATGTCGGCACTGCGCTCTCGAATGTCACCTGGACGCAGCTTGCACTTGCGGGATTTTTCGTAGCGCTCGCGTATCTGACGCTCACCTTCTACGATTACTTCGCGCTGAAAACGATCGGCCGCGATGAAGTGCCGTATCACATCGCCGCGATCGGCGGCTTCACCAGCTATTCCATCGGACACAATGTAGGCTTCACTGCATTCTCTGGCGGAGCGGTGCGCTATCGCATCTACTCCGCGTCGAGCGGATTGAGCGCGATTGAAGTCGCAAAGCTTTGTTTCATTGCGGGTCTTACGTTCTGGCTCGGCAACATCGCAAGCGCGCAGCAGGTGAGATCGACGATGCCGATCGCGATCTGCAAGAGCGTCAGCTTGCCGGCCGGCAAGGTCACGCTCCAG
>JAKFYO010000042.1 GCA_021730825.1 Hyphomicrobiales bacterium | reverse complement strand
GAACGTCGCCGGAATTCAGGCGCGCAAGGTGCGTGTCGATGCCTTCGCCGAGCGAAGAGAGCAAACCGATGCCGGTGATCCAGGTTTCGCGGCTCGTATCCATCTTAACTCACGCCGTAACTTTCAGGCCGATAGCTTGCGCGCGTTTACGCATGACCTCGGAAAACTCGGGAGAAGGGAAGGGCATGATGCGTAGCGTTATCGAAGCGTCGGCGACGGGAGTGCCGTCTTCCTTCTTCACTTTGCATTTTGTGACGCCATAGCCGGAGCCTTCGTGCTCGATAACGGCTTCGGCGAGCAGCGGCGTGTTCGGCGTCACGAAGTTGCGCATCTTCGCTTCTTTCACGGAAGCGAGAAATCCCATTTTTTCAAAATTGAGTTTGGCAAGCAGAATCCAGCCTGAAGCCTGCGCCATGAACTCGACAAAGAGCACGCCGGGCACCAGCGGGTGACCGGGGAAGTGGCCCTCAAACACGGGGCTCGCGCCGGGCACATTGCCCCGCACGAGAATGCGGCCTTCGGAAAGATTCAGCTCTTCGATCTTGTCGACGAGCTCGAAATACTCGAGCCGCATGAATCTGAACCTTACGCGCCCTTGGCGGCGACGAGTCCGTCGATGCGCTCGGCGAGGTTCTTCAAAACGAAATATTGCTCGGTCGTGGCCTTGCCGTCGTTGACTTCGGCGGTCCACTGCTCGAGCGGCAGCTTGATCCCGAACGCCTTGTCGATCGCGAACGCGATGTCGAGGAAGTCGAGGCTGTCGATGCCGAGATCGTCGATGGCGTGGCTTTCCGGCGTTATCTGCTCGCGCGGGATGTCGCAGGTTTCGGCGATGATGTTGGCGACCGTATCGAAGGTCGAGGAGGACATGGATATTGCTCCGCTCGGTGCCGGATTGGCGGTGGAAAGGAAAAAAGAGCCGCCGCCAATGGCTTGTCGGCACTCTACTGTGTCGCGGTTCGTATAGCGGACGATATGGGGGCTTTCAATGCCGGGAAAAGGCTTGAGAGGCCCCAAAATCCAGTGATCTAAAGGGTTTTTGTGTATAGGGCGTGGCTCCCGTTGCGGCATCAAGGGCCTCGCGGGATCGTAGCCCCTCGGCTATGGCTGCCGCCAAGGTTCCCCAATCAGGCTTGCCGCTCCCAAATCCGGAGTTTTCAACATGCGCTTCCCGACGCTGCTGCTGTCTTTGTCCTTTGCTTTTTTGGCTGCTTTCGGCGCTTCTGCGCAGGACATCACCAAAGGCGATCTGGTGATTTCCGCGCCCTGGTCGCGGGCCACGCCTGCCGGCGCCCAGGTAGCTGGCGGTTACCTCGTGATTACAAACAAGGGCCTTTCGGCGGAGCGTCTCGTCTCGTTCAGCACCGATCTCGCCGGCCAGCCGGAAGTGCACGAGATGACCAACGAAGGCGGGGTCATGAAGATGCGCCCGCTCGCAAAGGGGCTCGCGATCCCGGCGGGCGCCACCGTGAAGCTGGAGCCGGGCGGCTATCACCTGATGCTCTTGAAGCTGAAGAAGCCGCTGACCGCGGGCCAACGCTACAAGGCGACGCTCGTGTTCGAGAAGGCCGGCCCGGTCGAGGTCGAGTTCGAGGTACGTGCGATGGGCGAGGGCCAGAAGAAGAGCCACGGCAGCCACCACAATCACTGAAAATCATAGCGATTTGCGGAGATCGTCCGAGACGGACGCTCCAGACTTTCTCATAATGCGAGGAAAATAAGAGGGCCGGGCGCGGGACAACCGCCTCCCGGCCCTTACACGGACGGCAACCCGAAAGACGCGATGCTTCAACAAATCAGCAACGCAAATCTTCTGATTCTGGTAGGCGCGGCACTCGCCGTGCTCGGTGTGTTTTCGAGTCTGGTCGCCTCGCGCATCGGCGCTCCGCTGCTGCTGATCTTTCTTGTCGTCGGTTTGCTGGCGGGCGAGGAAGGGCCGGGCGGCATAAAGTTCGACGACTTTTATGCAACGTATGTCGTGGGTTCGGCGGCGCTTGCGATTGTTTTGTTCGATGGCGGCCTGCGCACGCGTTTTGCGGCATTTCGAGGCGCGGTCTATCCGGCGATTACGCTTGCAACGGTGGGCGTAATCGTCACTGCAATTCTGGTTGGATTGCTGTCCTCTTATCTGCTGAATTTGAGTTGGATCGAGGGTCTGCTGATAGGCTCGATCGTCGCTTCGACCGACGCGGCCGCGGTTTTTTTTCTTTTGCGCGCGGGCGGCCAGCAACTGAAGCGGCGCGTCGGTGCAACGCTCGAAATGGAATCCGGCACTAACGATCCCGTCGCTGTATTCATGACAATTCTGCTCGCCCAGATGATTATAGCGAGCGTGCAGACGACGCTCGGCGCCGTTGTATTCGCGGTTCTTCGCGAAACAGTTCTCGGGTTCATTGTCGGTATTGGCGGCGGTCTAGCGATCTCAGCTGCATTGAATCGGATTTCGCTGCCTTCGGGCATGCATCCACTACTGGTCGTCGCAAGCGCGTTGTTAATCTACGGGCTAACGGTGGTGGTCGGCGGTGCGGGATTTCTTGCCGTCTATCTAGCGGGCATCGTGCTCGGCAATCGCCCCGTGCGCGCTTTCGCGTCGATCACGACCTTCCATGACACGCTGACCTGGCTATGCCAGATCGCAATGTTCATCATGCTCGGGCTTTTGGTAACGCCATCGAAGCTGTACCCCGCGCTTGGTGCCTCGCTCGCGATCGCCTTCTTTTTGATTGTCATCGCGCGCCCGGTCGCGGTTTGGCTCTGCCTTATCCCGTTCAAGTTTCAACCGTCCGAAAAAATATTCATGTCGTGGGTTGGTTTGCGTGGCGCGGTTTCGATTTTTCTCGCCGCGATCCCGACGCTGATGCAAGTCCCGAAAGCCGACACGTATTTCACCGTGGCTTTTGTCGTGGTCGTTGTCTCGCTGATCGTGCAGGGCTGGTCGCTGACGGCAGTGGGCCGCAGGCTCGGTGTCGCGCTCGACGACCCGGCACCGTCGGTGAAGCGTATCGAAATCGATTTGCCCGGACAGCTGGATGAAGAACTGGTCGGATATCCGATTGTCGAAGGCAGTCCTGTCGTCGGGCATGGAACATGGCCCGCATGGGCAAAACCCGTACTCATCATTCGCAACGAGGGAATCCTTTCGCCCGCGGAAGCGGGTACGCTACGCGTCGGCGACTACGGATACTTCCTCGCGCCGCCGCAGCGCGTGGAACGGCTGGATCGCCTGTTCGCTCCGAACGAAGGCTATATCGACGAAGAAACTTCGGCGGCTTTTCCGTTCAAGGGCGATGTACGAATAGGCGCGGTCGCGGATATGTACGATCTGAAGGTGGAACCGGCGGAACGCGAAATGACGGTTGCGGAGCTATTCGATCTTCGCTTCGAAGATAATCCGCGTCCCGGCAATCGCATCGATTTTGGTCATGCGCGGCTGGTAGTTCGTGAATTGGCCGACGACAAAGTGTCGGAAGCGCGGCTCGACTTCGTGCAGGAACCGAAGGGCGGCTTTGCGCCTATACGTTCGACTTCGCTTCGCCGCCTGCTAGGCTATCCGAAGCGGTTTGCTCGCAAGGTCACGCGTAAACCGAAAAGCGAATGAAACAATACGAACAAAAAAAGGAGGATCGGACATGAAAAGCAATGCCAGCGCCCATTGGGAAGGTTCGCCGAAAGACGGCACCGGCAGCATCTCGACTAAAACGGGCGTATTGAAAAACACGCCTTACAGTTCCAAAGCGCGCTTCGAAGGCGGAACCTCGCAAACTACGCCGGAAGAATTGATCGCGGCGGCGCATGCCGGTTGTTTCACGATGGCGCTCGGCTTTGCGCTGATGCGTGCCGGCATCAACCAGAAATCGATCGACACCGAAGCGGAAGTCGAGGTCATTCTGGGCGAGAAGGGCGCGAACATCACCGCCATCAAGCTGAAAACGGTCGTCGAAGCGCCGGGCGCGGACGCCGCGAAGATTAAGGAAGCGGCCGAAGGCGCGAAGGCTGGCTGCCCCGTGTCGAAAGCGCTCTCCGGCGTGCCGTCGATTACCTTGGAAGTAGAAGCCAAAGTCTGAGTCTGTTTCTCGTCAGCCGATCCGCGTAACATCCCTCGATGCATCCCGTATTCGCCAATCTGCCGACCACGGTGTTCGAGGTGATGTCGCGGCTCGCGCGCGAGCATGACGCGATCAATCTGGGTCAGGGCTTTCCGGACGATCCCGGCCCGGAAGATGTACGCCGCAAAGCGGCGGAAGCCGTGGTCGAAGGCTGGAACCAATATCCGCCGATGATGGGCCTGCCGGAATTACGCGCGGCGGTCGCAAAACACTACGCACACTGGCAGGGCGTGGTCCTCGATCCCGAATCCGAAGTGATGATTACCTCGGGCGCGACCGAAGCGCTCACGGGTGCGATCTTCACTTTGATCGAACCCGGCGACGAAGTGGTGCTGTTTCAGCCGCTCTACGACTCTTATTTGCCGATGGTGAAGCGGGCAGGCGGGATTCCGAAACTCGTTCGCTTAGAGCCGCCCCACTGGCGCATCACCGAAGACGCACTGAAAAAAGTCTTCACGAAGAAAACGAAGGCCGTTCTCTTCAACAATCCGCACAATCCGGCCGGCATCGTCTATTCGATGGAGGATCTGCAACTGCTCGCGCGTTTCTGCGAAGAGTTCGATGCAGTCGCGATCTGCGACGAAGTCTGGGAGCATGTTGTTTTCGACGGCCGGAAACACGTTTCGATGCTCTCGGTGCCGGACATGCGCGAACGCACGATCAAGATCGGCTCGGCAGGAAAGATATTCTGTCTGACCGGATGGAAGGTAGGCTTCGTCTGCGCGTCGCCTGCGCTGATGCGCGGGCTATCGAAGGCACACCAGTTCATCACTTTCACGACGCCCCCGAACTTGCAGGCGGCGGTGGCCTACGGCC
>JAKFYO010000124.1 GCA_021730825.1 Hyphomicrobiales bacterium | reverse complement strand
GCGGTGCTCTCGAAGCTCGGCTACACCGTCGCCGCTTCCACGGGACGCGCGAGCGAAGCCGATTACCTGAAATCGCTCGGTGCTTCCGAAATCATCGACCGCACTGAATTTTCCAACCCGGCGAAACCGCTCGGCAAGGAACGTTTCGCTGGCGGCGTCGACTCGGTCGGCTCGCACACGCTCGCGAATGTTCTTTCCATGACGAAATACGGCGGCGCGGTTGCGGCCTGCGGCCTTGCCGCAGGCATGGACCTGCCCGCTTCGGTCGCGCCATTCATTTTGCGCGGGGTGTCGCTACTCGGCGTCGACTCGGTCATGTGTCCGAAGCCGCGCAGACAGGAAGCCTGGAAGCGTCTAGCCAGCGACCTCGACCGCAAGAAGCTTTCCGCCATGACCACGGAAATTCCGCTCGAAGGCGTCTTCGAACTCGCACCCAAAATTCTGGCGGGACAAGTGCGCGGACGCACGGTCGTCAAGATTGGTTGATACCCGCTTCTGCAGTTTAACTTGACAAGGGGCCGGGCTTCCTGCGCAACCTTGTATCCGTAGTTGGTGGCGGGTTCCGTCAGATGATTCGCTTCGGCTTTCTTGCAATCGCAACGCTGCTCTTTGCCTTTTCTGCGTCGGCCGAAGGCCTGACCGCGAAGCAGGCTCGCGCCTTCGTCGCGGGCAAACTCTTTTCCTATGAATGCTTCGACGGCACGACCGGCGTCGGCCGTATCAATAACGACGGCTCCGCTGCCGGGACGATCCGCATTACCGGCAAGGACCCGACGCGCTATGTGCGGCTGCCGGTGAATACGCTCTACGAACAGGGCGAGCAGATTTGCGCGACCCTTAAAGGGCTGCCATTCACGCCTTGCTTCAATCTTACGAAGACCAGCGAATCCAGTTTTCGCGGCGCAGTCTCCGGCATGGGCTTCATGTATTGCGACTTCTCGCGGGGCGGACGCCCGACGGTCACGAAGCGAACCCGCGCGCCGAAAACGGAATAGCTTTTATTTGCCGTTCTTCAGCGGCGCATCGTTCGTGCATTCGATGATCGCACGGCGCTTGCCGATTTCCGCCGCGGTGTAATCCATGAAGGCGCGAACGCGCGCGGTATTCTTCAGATCGGGATGCGTGAGCAGCCAGAGCCCGGCTTCGATTTCGGGATCGGGGAATGCGACGCGCGTGAGCCCAGGGGTCGCGGCACCGATGAAGCAGGGAATGAGCGCCATGCCGCCGCCCGCGGCGACGGCTTCGGCAAGCCCGAGCACGGTGTTCAGTTTGTAAACGACCCGGTCGGCGCCCGCGTTGTCGATGAGCCATTTCGTCGGCTTCGGTCCACCGATGCCGTCCGAAAGACCGATCCAGTTGTAGCGGCGTGCGTCGCTGGCAACGAAATTTTTCGGCGCTTCGCCGCTTGCCGCGAAGATGGCCCAGCGGATTCCCGCGAGCCTGCGGCCGATCAAACTTTCCGGAGGCCGCTCGGTGGCGCGGACAGCGACATCCGCATCGCGCTTCGAGAGATTAAGCGGCTCGTTGCCGACCACGATGTCGAGACTGATCTCGGGATAAGCGCGGCGGAAACCGACGAAGACTTCCGAGAGCAGATGCACGAGCAGGGTGTCGTTGGTGGTGACGCGCAGATCGCCCGAGGGGCGAAGGTCCTGCCCGGTTATCTTGCGCTCGAGATCGACGATTTCATCGGCGATACGGTTTGCGAGATCGACCATCTTCTCGCCGGCCGCGGTTGGCGCGTAACCGGTGCGGCTGCGCTCGAACAGGCGCGCACCCATCGCTTTTTCCAAAGCGCCAAGCCTGCGGAATACGGTCGAATGGTTGATGCCAAGGCTGTCTGCGGCACCTGCCAGCGAACGAGCCTCGGAAATTGCCCGCACGAGACGGAACTCGTCCCAAACGATCTCGGCCATTGTGCATCCACGCAACTAAGAAAGCGAAGATGCAGTATGGCTTTGCGATTTCCCAACGGCTAGCCGCAGGGCGATCACGGATTCGTTATCTAGCCCTTGTCGGGGTTCTTCTGCTCTTCGGCGCGTGGCGGAACGGGATCGTCCGCCAGGCCTTCCTTGAGCTTCTTTTCGATCTTCGGAAGGTCTTCGGGCTCCGGCTTGTTCTCGACCGCCCGCAACCACTGAAACCTCGCCTCTAGCTTGCGATCGGTTTTCCAGTAGGCGTCGCCGAGGTGGTCGTTGATGGTGGGGTCCGACGGCGACAGCACAATCGCCTTTTCGAGTTCGGCTGCGGCCTCTTCGAAGCGGCCAAGCCGATAGTAAGCCCAGCCGAGGCTATCGATGATGTATCCGTCTTTCGGACGGAGCGAGACCGCCTTGCGGATCATCTCCAGTGCCTGATCGAGATTGACGCCCTGATCGACCCAGGAATAGCCCAGATAGTTCAGCACCTGCGGGTTGTCGGGCGACAACTTCAGCGCCAACTGGAAATCTTTTTCCGCGAGCGTCCACTGCTTCGCGCGCTCGTAGCTCATGCCGCGGAAATAATAGAGCGACCAGTGTTCGCGTTTGGGTTCGCCGAGAATCTTGATGATCTTCGCATAGGCTTCGGCCGCCTCGGAATAGCGTTTGCCCGCACGAAGGATATTCGCATAGGCGAAGGCGCCTTCGATGTCGTCCGGCTTTTCTTCGGCCAGTGCCTGCAAGCGCTCGCGCGCCTCTTCCTTTTTCTCGAGCACGTCGAGGTTCAGCGCGCGCTGAATCTGCGCCTTGCGCCGCAGCGGCGAATTCTCGGGAACGCGCTCATAGGTATCGACCGCGGACTCATACTTCTTTGTGGACTCGAAAAGAGTGCCGAGCGCCACAAGCGCGAGCGGATGTTCGGGGTTCAGATAGATCGCAAGCTGGAGATAGACCATGCCAAGATCTTCGCCGCCCGGCTCCTGACTGAGCGCAGCACCCAAGCCGTAAAGCGCTTCCGCCGCGCCGGTGGCCGCATTCGCGGCGAGCGGCGCCAGTTTTGCGCCGGTTTTCAATTCGGCAAGCGCGCTATCGACCAGCGGATGGCGAACCAGCGCCGTCGAAAAATTGCTGTAGGCTTTTTCCGCATCGGCATCGCGTCCGGCGCGCGACAACATGCGCGCATAGGCTTCGACATTGCGGAGCGAATTCGGATCGACCGAGCGCACGCGCTCGATGCGCTTCAACGCGTCAGCGCGCTGGTTGGCTAGGTCCAGAATCAAACCGGCATGCAGGTCTTTATAGAGTCCGTACCAGTCCGGCCCGGACAGCTTGTCGATCTGCGCGATGCCGTTCTTGAAATTATTCGAGCCGTACCAGCTCCAGCCCGAGAGCAAGGCCGCGGTGAGGTCGGCGATGGGTCCTTGCCCCGCGACCGCGAGATGCGTGCGCGCCTGTGCAAACTGATTTGCCTTGATGCCTTTTACGCCGAGCGCGAGCCGCGCAATGCGGTGACCCTTATCCAAAGCGACCAGACGCTCGGCCAGCGGGACCGCGTCTTCGATCGCGCCGCTTTGCAGCGTGGAAAGAAATGCAAGCTCAAGAAGATCGGGATTTCTGGGATCGGTCCGAAGGACCGAGCGATAATATGTGGAGGCCACCGAAACGTCGCGCTCGGCGCGAGCTATACGAGCCGCGAGATAACTCCCCGACGGCGACGTAATGATGAACTCGTTGATGCGCGGCAGTTCCGCCTGCGCCGCAGCGGTTACAGATATCGAAACCAGCGCAGCGGCTGCAAAAAAACGCGAAGTCCGCATAACGGTGTGAGGCTTCTTCAAACGCCCCTCTCCTGTAACTTGCTAGAAAATACGCCCGAAAGGGCGAATATCGAGGCACCATGCCTCCGATTCATGGCCATCGCAAGGACGGCCCGCGCCGCATTTCAGGGCAGAATCGACCGGCTCGTTGCCTTTGCTATACCCCTCACCCAACGCCGTGGATGCACGAAATGAATTCGCCGCCGATCGCTCCTGCAAAGATCAATTTGTTCCTGCACGTGGGTTCCGCCCGCGCGGACGGCTATCATCCGATTGAAAGTCTCGTAGCCTTCGCGAATACCGGGGACGATCTGCGATTTACGCCGGGCGGCGATGCGTTTTCGATCCGCGTAACCGGCGCGTATGCAGAGGCGTCGGGCCGGCCTGAAGACAATCTCGTGCTGATGGCCGCAAATCTTTTTGCGAAAAAGAAACCCGGCGTTCCATTCGGTGCGTTCTCGCTCACGAAGAATCTACCTGCGGGCGCCGGTCTCGGCGGAGGCTCGTCGGATGCAGCGGCAGCACTCCGCATCCTCGCGGAATATAAAGGTCTCGATGCGTCCGATCCGGCTGTGCTTGCGGCCGCCCGCGAGACCGGAGCGGATGTCGCAGTTTGCGTTGAGCGAAAAGCGCGGCTGATTTCCGGGATCGGCGAGATATTGTCGGAGCCGGTGCAAATTCCGGCGCTTCCCGTGTTGCTCGTCTATCCGGATGCCCCTGCAGCTACGCCATCGGTCTATCGCGCGTTCGATGAAGCGGAAATGAAACGCTCTACGGAGTTCGGCATCCGCGCGCGTGACATTCCCGTGGAGCCAAACGCGTTTCTCGAATTTCTAATGAAGCAGAACAACGACCTCACCCGCGCCGCGTGGCGCGTCACGCCGCACGTCGCGGAAGCCGACGCCACGCTTCGCGCGAACGATCATGCGCTCCTCGTCCGCATGAGCGGATCGGGGTCGGCCGTGTTTGCGATTCACAAAACGGCAAAGGCGGCAGAAGCCGAAGCGGAAATCATTCGCGCGAAATATCCGAACTGGTGGGTCGTCGCTACGACTTTACGTTAGAAATTAGTGCGCTCTCGCGACACAGAAATCGACGACGTCCAGGAGCGCCTGCTTGCCGTCCGCCTGCGGAAAAATCGCTAACGCATCTTTCGCAATCGCGCCGTAGTGGCGCGCGCGCTCGACCGTAT
>JAKFYO010000195.1 GCA_021730825.1 Hyphomicrobiales bacterium | reverse complement strand
AAGCCGGCGCACCCTTACACCAACGGCCTCATGCGTTCTGTACCGCGGCTTGACGAACCGCGCGGCACGAAATTGCAGACCATTGAAGGTTTGCCGCCGGATCTGCGCATGCCGCCGGCGGGATGCCGCTTTGCGCCGCGCTGCCCGCATCGCCTGGAAAAATGCTCGCAACCGATCGAGCTAATCGACATTGGCGCCGAACACTCGGCGCGCTGCCATCGCGTCGATGAGATTGTTTCCGGCGCGCTGAAGGTCGAGTTTCCGAGCGGTGACACCGTCACTTCGCAGGCGCAGATCGGCGACAAGCCGCTGCTTGAGGTTTCCAATCTTAAAAAGCATTTCGGCGTCAAAGCCGCCGGGGCCGGCTTCTTCTCGTCCGCTATGGCGACCGTTCGCGCCGTTGATGACGTGTCCTTCACAATCGCAAAAGGCGAGACGCTGGGTCTGGTCGGTGAGTCAGGTTGCGGCAAGACTACCGTGGGCCGCGTCGTACTTCGCCTCGACGAAGCGACGGACGGCTCGATCAAATTCAACGGCGTCGATGTCACGCATCATAGCGGCCGCAACATGCGTGACCTGCGGCGTAAAATTCAGGTCATCTTCCAGGATCCGTATTCATCCTTGAACCCGCGCATGACGGTAGGCGAGATCATTGCCGAGCCGCTGAAGGTGTACGGGATCGTGCCGGAGAAAAAGGCGCGGCTGGATCGCGTTGGCGAGTTGCTGACTCAGGTCGGCTTGTTTGCGTATATGTCGGAGCGCTACCCACACGAACTTTCCGGCGGTCAGCGGCAACGTGTCGGCATCGCACGCGCACTCGCGCTTGAACCGGAACTGATCGTCTGCGACGAACCGGTTTCCGCACTCGACGTTTCGATTCAGGGGCAGGTGATCAATTTGCTTGAGGGCCTGCAATCGCGCCTCGGCCTCACGTTCCTATTTATCGCGCACGATCTCGCGGTGGTGCGTCACATCTCGGACCGCGTTGCCGTTATGTATCTCGGCAAGATCATGGAACTCGCGGATCGCGACGAGATTTACCGAGCGCCATTGCACCCATACACAAAGGCGCTACTCGATGCGGCGCCTATCCCAGACCCTCGTATGGAGAGAGCGCGTGCGCCGCGCGCGCTGCGCGGCGAAATTCCGTCGCCCTTGACCCCGCCCTCCGGCTGCGTGTTCCATACGCGCTGCCCGATCGCGACCGACATTTGCAAGCAAGATGTACCGAAAGTCCGTGAGTTGCAGACCGGACATCTCGTGGCGTGTCATCACGCCGGATGAAAGTAAGAAGTGCCGGGAACAGGCACAACCAACAGGAAGACGCCGAAACAAAAAAACGATACGGCTAATGGGAGGAATAAAATGAAAAGGCTAATTCTCGGCCTCGTGGGCGTGGCAGCTTTTGCGCTCGCAGGAACGCAAGCGGAAGCACAGCAACCGAAACGCGGCGGCAACTTCAACTTCGCGATCAGCGCTGAAGCCCCGCATTACGACCCGCACGGCAGCGACACGTATGCGACGTTGCACTTCTCGTCGCCATTCTATTCGACGCTGCTTCGGTACAACCTGTCGAAGTTTCCCGAGATCCAGGGCGACCTCGCGAAGTCCTGGACGGTTTCGCCTGACAAGCTGACCTATACGTTCACGCTCCATGAAGGCGTGAAATTTCATAACGGCGAGACGCTGACCTCGGCGGACATCAAGGCGACGTACGACCGCATTCGCAACCCACCACAGGGCGTGGTCTCCACACGCCGTGCGACGTTCGCGGACATCGAAAGCATCGAGACGCCTAACCCGAACACGGTCGTCTTCAAACTTAAGACCGCGAACTCTTCGATGATGGATCACTTCGCGAGCCCGTGGAACACGGTTTATTCCGCGAAAGACCTTGCTGCCGATCCGGCATCGCCGCGCACCAAGATCAACGGCACCGGCCCCTTCACTTTCGTCGAACATGTGAAGGGCAGCCACGTCTCCGGTAAGCGTAACGAGAACTACTTCAAGAAGGGCTTGCCGTATCTCGACAGCTATCGCGGTATCTTCACGTTGCAGGCCGCGGCTATGCTGAATGCCTTGCAAGGCGGTCAGGTCCTCGCGGAGTTCCGCGGTGTCTCGCCGGCCGAGCGCGATCGCATGATCGCGGCAATGGGTGACAAGCTCCGTGTGGAAGAGTCGAGCTGGACGCTCAACCTTCTCGTTCTCTTCAACACCGAAAAGCCGCCGTTCAACGACGTGCGGGTTCGCCGCGCGTTGCTGATGGCGATTGATCGCTGGGGCGGCAGCACGGGTCTCTCGAAGATCTCGACGTTACGCGCTGTCGGCGGTGTCGTGCGTCCGGGCTCGCCGATGGCGACCCCGGAAGCCGAACTCGTTAAGCTCCCGGGCTTTTCGAAGAACATCAAGCAGGCGCGTGAAGAAGCACGTAAGCTCTTGAAGGAAGCGGGTCACGAGAAGCTGAAGTTCGTGCTCTGGAACCGCAACCTTGCGATGCCTTACACGCCGGCGGGCGTGTTCCTGGTCGATCAGTGGCGTCAGATCGGCGTCGAAGTCGAACACAAGCAGTCCGACACCGCGCCGTACATCGCGGCGATGCAGAGCGGAAATTTCGAGGTCGCAATCGACTTCTCGAACCTCTTCAACGACGACCCGACTTTGTCGATGACAAAGTTCCTGTCGGCGAAGAACAATCCGCTCAATCTCTCGCGGGCGAACGATGCAGAGATCGACAAGCTCTATGAGCAGCAGCTTCGCGAAAGCGACGTTCAGAAGCGCCGCGGCTACATTCAGGCGCTCGAGAAACGTCTGTTCGAGCAGGGCTATCAGCAGCCGATCCTGTGGTGGCACCGTATCGTGCTCTCCCACAAGACGGTGATGGGCTGGAAAATGTCGCCGAGCCACAATCTCGGTGCCGATCTCTCGGAAGTCTGGCTCAACCAGTAACGACAAAGCTTGCGGCCCGGCGCCAATGCCGGGCCGCAGGATAATCTAAAAAGAAACCTCGCCATGCTGATGTACACGCTGAAACGCCTGCTGTTCACGATCCCGACGCTGATCGGCGTCGCGGTACTCGTATTCTTCATGCTGCGCATCGTGCCGGGCGACATCGTCGAGGTGAAGCTGCGCGGGGACGGCGGCAACGTCACGCAGGAAGTGGTCGAGCAGGAGCGCAAGCGGCTCGGTCTCGACCGCCCGTTGATCGTACAGTTCGGCGATTACATGTGGGGGTTGGCGCGGGGCGATCTCGGCATCTCGATGTGGACCGAGCGGCCGGTCATCGAGGAGATCATGATCCGCCTCGAGTTGTCGCTGGAGGTGGCGATCCTGGCCACGATATTCGCGACCATGATTTCAATTCCGCTGGGCACGGCGGCGGCGCTCTTCAGAAATACCTGGATCGACTATGTTGTCCGTATCGTGACCATCGGCGGGCTTTCGATTCCGTCGTTCTGGTTTGGCATGATCATCATTGTCAGCCTGCTGACATTTTTTAACTGGTTGCCGCCGATTACGTTCACACCGATCTACGTCGATCCGGTCGCCAATCTATCGCAACTGATCTGGCCCGCGCTTGCAGTCGGTTATCGCTACTGCGCCGTTACCGCGCGCATGATCCGCTCGTCGCTGTTGGAAGTGCTTGCGGAGGATTACATCCGTACCGCGCGCGCCAAGGGCGTTTACGAGAAGCTGGTCGTCTCGCGCCATGCGCTGCGAAACGCGTTGCTGCCGGCCATCACCGTCATGGGTCTCGAATTTGCGTTCCTGATCGGCGGACTTGTCGTGACGGAGCAGGTGTTCAACCTGAACGGCATCGGCCAGCTATTCGTGCAGAGCGTCTCGCGCAACGACTTCATGCTCATTCAGGGCATGGTGATCATGATCGCGGGGTTCTATGTCGTCATCAACCTCGCGGTCGATCTGCTCTATGCGGTGTTCGATCCGCGCATCCGGTACGGCAACTGATGGCAAACCTTTCCCCAACAGTTCCAGCAACTGCGCAATTCGTGCTGCCGAAGCGGCCGAACCCGATTTTGCATTTCGTTCGCGCGCAGCCGATGGGGGCGGTTAGCTTCGTCGTAATTATTATAATGATGTTTGCGGGGCTGTTTCCGCAGTTCGTGGCACCCTATAACCCGCTGGACATCGATTTCGCTTCGATTTTAGCGCCGCCGTCCTGGGATCATTGGTTCGGCACCGATGCCTATGGCCGCGATATCTTCTCGCGGATCATCTACGGCTCGCGCACGGCACTCGTGATCGGCTTTGCGTCTTCGGCACTCGGCTCCACCATCGGCGCTGTCCTCGGCATTGCCTCGGCATATTTCGGAAAGCGCATCGATAACTGGATCCAGCGCTTTATGGATATTCTGCTCGCATTCCCGATTATTGTGCTTGCGCTCGTTGTCGTTGCGGCACTTCGCAAGACCGTGATCTACGGTGTCGATGTGAATTTGATCATCGCGATTGCCATTCCGATCGTGCCCCGCGTAGCGCGCGTCGTGCGAGCGGCAGCACTCTCGGTAAACGTGATGCCCTATATCGACGCGGCACGGGCGGCCGGATACTCGGACGCGCGTATCATCTTCCGACACATGGCGCCGAACGTGACCGCACCGTTTCTTATCATGTTTACCGCGTTCATCGCGCAGGCGATCCTGCTCGAAGCGTCGCTCTCCTTCCTCGGTCTCGGCGTGACCGAGCCGATCGCGGCCTGGGGTCTGATGCTTTCCGGAAACGCCGCTGACTTCTATCGCGAAGCGCCGTGGATGGTGATTTTCCCCGGTGTCGCGATCAGTCTCGCTGTGTTCGCCTTCAATTTATTCGGCGACTCTTTGCGCGACTATCTCGACCCGCGCTTCAAGACGTAATTTGCCTTAGCGCGCCGCGATAAAGGCTCGTACAGCTTGGTTGAAGCCCTTGGGGTCCTGAAGCAGTGC
>JAKFYO010000223.1 GCA_021730825.1 Hyphomicrobiales bacterium | reverse complement strand
ATTGTTCGCGGCGTCATACTTGCCGTCGCTTGCGCGCGTGAAACGGCGGCAGCCGTCGGTCGCTTCAACGCAATCCGCGCCCAGTTTGTCGAAGTCGGTCGGCTGCGCGGGCATCGCTTTTTGCGGAGCTGTGCGCGGCGGCACCGGCAAGTCGGCCGCAAGCGCTCCTCCCGCGAGCATCTGCGATGCCACGGCGAAAACCAGTGCGGTTTTGACGAGAACTTTCACGAAGCGGAGTCTAGGCCCGTTCCGGCCGCGCGGCTAGCATCGGGCGAGACCAAAACCGGGAGCGAAAACACATGGCCGAGCCCATCCTCGTCGAGCGCAGAAACCGCATCGCGATCGTCACGGTCAACCGGCCGGAGCGCAGGAACGCCTTCGATCTCGCAACCGCCGAGGCAATATATAAAGCCTTCAAGCAGTTCGATGCCGACGACACGCTCGATGTCGCGGTGCTGACCGGGGCCGGCGGAAATTTCTGCGCGGGCGCGGACCTGCACGCGCTGGCGTCTGGCGAGAAGCGGCCGTTTTTGGCCGAAGGCGACTTCGCGCCGATGGGCTGCACGCGGCTGAAACTGTCGAAGCCCGTGATCGCCGCGGTTGAAGGCTATGCGGTCGCGGGCGGCATCGAAGTCGCAAGCTGGTGCGATATGCGCGTTGCCGCAAAGTCGGCGACCTTCGGCGTGTTCTGCCGCCGCTTCGGCGTGCCGCTGGTCGATCTCGGCACCATCCGCCTCCCTCGCCTGATCGGCCACAGCCGCGCGATGGATCTGATCCTCACCGGACGGCCAGTGAAAGCCGACGAAGCATTGCAAATGGGTCTCGCCAACCGCGTGGTCGAAGACGGCAAGGCGCTGGAGACAGCGATCGAAATCGCCGAACAGCTTTCCGCCTTCCCGCAGACCTGTATGCGCGGCGACCGCCTATCGGCGATTGCGCAATGGGATCTCGATTGGGATCAAGCAACGAAGAACGAAATGGAAGGCGGGCTCAATGCCATCAAACAGGGCGAAACGCTCGCAGGCGCAAGCCGCTTCTCGGGCGGTCAGGGCCGTCACGGGAAATTCTAGCGTTAGCTTGCGCGTGCGTTCTTAATGGTCGCTAGCGCGTCGTCGATCGCCTGCCGCTCGGCGCGCTCTGCTCGCTCCACGATTTCCGCCGCGGCCGCGCGGCCTTCGGTCTTATCAGCCATCTCGGTCCACATCGCCGCGAGCTGACTGAAGTTCTTCCTATGAAAGTCGTCCTGCGCGTCTGCTGCCCGCTTTGCGCAGTCTTCGGCACGCCTCCGATAATCCGCCGCATGGATCATGACGGGGTACCCCCCAAACTAATTGTCCGCCGCCGTAACCCTCCAATGCTGTGGGAAGTTTCGATCGATTGCAAAGAATTTATGACGAACTTGTCCACAGCGCATGACGTTTTTACATTGACCGAAGCCAAGGTTCTTCAGCGCCGAACGCCAAGCGTATGAAATTCCTGTTTTATCGCCGCGAGATTTTTTCAGTTCCGCAATATCGGTAGTTCCACTGGTGACGCCGTTGCATCGCAGCCTGATAAACACTCGCAACTAGTGCGTCTGCGCGTTTCGGATTTGCTTTCAACGAGATCTCGCAATCCGCTAAAGCAGCTACGAGATTTTCGGGCAGGAAATTTGCGTGTGCGCAGACTTATTTGACGCCGTAGCGCTCAAACTCTTGCGCAATCGTGGGTGCGGCAGCAGTCGCGGTAGAAATATCGGCCTGACCGCGCTTGTCGCCCTTCTTCAGCTTCGCAAGCCCACGGCCATACATCGCGCTGACGGTATTCGGTTGCAGCTTCAGCACCGCGTCATAGTCGGCAATCGCCAGATCCCACTTGCCCTGCTTGAGGTAGACCAGCGCGCGGCTGTCGAGCGTATTCGGCTCGTTCGCGATAAGCCGCAATGACTCATTGCAGTCCGCGAGCGCGGCATCGAGATTGTTCGCAATCGCCTGCACGAAGCAGCGGTTGTTCCAGGCGCCGGCATGGTCCGGCCTGATCTTGATGGCTTCGTTGTAGTCCGCAATCGAGCGCGGAAAGTCGCGGATGCGGCGGTAGGCAACGGCGCGGCCGACGAAGGCGTAGAAGTCTTTGCTGCCGAGTTTGATCGATTCCGAGAAATCCTCGATCGCCTTCGCGGAATCCCCGGTCTGCAAATAAGAATGTCCGCGCAAGGTGTAAGCGGGCGCTTCCTTGGGCAAAAGCACGATGGCTTCGGTCAGCAACTGGATCGAGGTTGTGGGATCGCCGCCTTCGAGTGCTTTCGAAGCCTTCTCCATGAGATCGCGCTGCTTCGCGATATTCGGATCGGCCTGCTGCTGCGGCGCAGGCGTTTCCTGCTTCTTCTGTTGCTGCTGCGCGGAGCGGAACGAAGGCCAGCCATAGATCGTCACATAGGCCGCGGCACCGCCGGCAACGAAGAGCGCGAACAATGCCGCCGCCACGACGACCATCGTGCTTGCGCTGGTTCCCTGCCCGGCGCTGCGCCGTGCACGGCCGCGCGGCTGACGCTGCGCGCGGCGCTGTTCCTGCTCGCGCATCCGGAGCGTGTGCTCATCGGGATAATTGTCGCCGGCTTCCGGCTCGTAATACTCTTCCTGATATTCTTGCTGATATTCCTGCTGATAGGTCTCCTGCGGATAGACCTCCTGCGGCTCGACCGGGCGATTTTGCACCGGGGGACGTTGCGCCACGGGCGGTCGCGGACGCTCGACGGGCGGCGTTGCCACGGGTACGCGCGGACGCGGCACCTTCGCGCGCGGGGGCGCGCGGAAATACTCGTCATCGCCTGCTGCTTGGGCATTCTCGTTAAAGACGGCTTCCGCTTCGACCGTCTGGATCGCTTCCTCGAGTGCGCGCTGTTCGGCGATCAGTTCGCTCACCGCCATCGGCGGGCGGGAGTTCTGCGCTTCCTCGAACAGAAGCTGCCGGGCCTGATCGTAGATCGAGCGGCGCGCAGCAAGCGTGTTCGGCCGCAGACGGCCGACCGCGTTGGCAATGGGTTTGTAATAGTCGGTGGACACTCTCGACTCGTCCTCGTTCCGCGCTCGCGTATATATCGCGGCTGCGGGTTAGCGTCCTGCGACCGCGGGTGTGCGGCCGGCAAAGAACTTGTCGATCGCCTCGACCATCGAGACCGTTACCTTTTCGCGCCAGGCTTCGGAAGTCATCTGCTTCAAATCCTCGGGACTCGACAGGTAGCCCAGTTCCACGAGCACGGACGGCACATCGGGCGATTTCAGGACCACGAAACCTGCCGAACGCAGCGGCGATTTATGCAGGCGGGCCGAATTCTTCAGGCTTCCCACCAGTGTACGCGCGAACAAGGCGGAATTGTTCTTGGTGTCGCGCTGGGCCAGATCGAACAGGATATTCGCGACGTCGTCCGGTTGTTGCGAAAGGTAGCCCGCGCTTTTGTCGGAGTCGTTTTCCTTGTCGGCAAGGCGCTGCGCTTCGCTATCGGACGCACGCTCGGAAAGCGTGTAGATCGTGGCGCCCGATGCTTCCCCCGCGCCCTTCGAGAGCGAGTCCGCGTGAATGGATATAAAGAGCGAAGCCGCGTTCGAGCGCGCGATCGCGACGCGCTCATCTAAGGGCACGAAGGTGTCGTCGTTCCTCGTCATCACGACGCGGTAGCGGTTGGTCTTCAGCAACTGGTCGCGGAGTTTCTTCGCGACTTCGAGCACGACTTCCTTCTCTTCGTCCCCGGTGCCCGCGACTGCGCCGACATCCGGCCCGCCGTGGCCGGGATCGATCACAATTAGCGGGCGCGGATCGGAAATCTGTTGTTTCGGCTGCGTCTTGGCGGCCAAAGATTGCGGACGCTCCGGCACCACCGCGCTCTTCTGGAAGCTCGCGAGATCGGTCCGCATTAGATCGATGACGAGCCGCGCAGGCTGATCTTCGGCGGCGGCGATCACGAAGGCTTTGTCGATCTTCACCGGCTCGCGCAGGTCGATCACGATGCGCGCTTTGCCCGGCGCAAACTGGCCATAGCGGAATGCGGAGACGAGACCGCGCGACTGTTTCCCCGCGCCGACCGGCAGATCGAAGCTCACTTCGGGAAGGTCGACCACGACCCGGTTCGGATTGGCGATGGTATAGGCGCGGACATCGATCTTTTTGTTCAGATCGATCACAAGCCGGGTCCGGCTGGCGTCGCCGGCAAGCCGCACATCGAGCGCAATGACGCGCTGGGCGGTTTGGGCACCGGCGTCGATAGGCGCGAGTACGCCCGCACCCAGCAGCAGCCCCAGCAGTAATGACGCGATACGCATGCCCGTCGGCCCAATGATCCCGCCACATTTCATAGCGGGGCTAAGTTAAGCCGCCGTTTACCGTGGTTTTTCGGGTGAAATTATTCAAGAAAACGAGAGGCTTAGCCTCTCTGCTTGCCAAGCGGGCAGCGGCAAGCCTACATAAATCCATCACGGTTCGCGGGCGGGATTCGTCCGGGCGAACGGAAGGCGCGGGTCCGCGACCGGCAACAGAGTATGCCGCGACGCGCAGCGCGCCCAGAGGCGCCCGATACCACACCGCCATAGACCGTGATGGCGAGAAGGCCTCGCGCGTTTGTTCGCGAAGCCGGCGCCTAAAACGAAAGCGACGCCGATGGTGGCACTGCAATCCAACCGGGATCTCGGAAAGAGCCCGCGCAGCCGCGCATCCGCATCGCGTCACATTCATTCGCGTTCCAATCAATTCGTGACGCGCGCGGTTAACGCGCGCGCAATGGGAATCTCATGGCCAATAAAATGCTTATTGACGCCACCCACCCGGAGGAAACCCGGGTCGTGGTCGTCCGCGGCAATCGCGTCGAGGAATTCGACTTCGAATCCGCAAATCGCCGTCCGCTTCGCGGGAACATCTATCTAGCGAAAGTCACGCGGGTAGAGCCATCGCTGCAAGCCGCCTTCGTCGATTACGGCGGCAACCGGCAC
>JAKFYO010000208.1 GCA_021730825.1 Hyphomicrobiales bacterium | reverse complement strand
GTTTCGGGCGGCGAAGCCGCTGCACGCGAACGCATGGCCGCAGCGGAGCATCAGCTTGCCGCGACCGAGAAAGAATTCGACGCCGCCACCGCGAAGCTCGCCTCGCTGGTCGCACAACGCGGCTCGTTAGAGGCTTCGATGAACAGCCACCGCGACCGGCTTGCAAAAATCGCCGCCGAAATCGTGCAGATCGAGCAGGAAGCGGGTCAGGGTCTTGCGGAAAACGGCGGCGAACTTGCGAAGCTTCGCGAAGCCGCGACTGCTGCGCAGGAACATGTCGGCAAGACCGACGCCGCCGCGATCAAAGCGGAAGCCGCTCGCTCCGCCGCGATCCAGGCGCTCGACGTTGCGCGCCAGCCGTTAGCGCAGGCCGAGCAGCATTTGCACCGGCTGGAAACGGAAGCCCGCACGCTTGCCAAGATGCTGGGCGAACAGTCGAAATCGTTGTTTCCGCCCGCAGTCGATCAGGTCAAGGTCGATAGCGGTTATGAAGCGGCGCTTGCCGCCGCACTCGGTGACGAACTCGATGCGCCATTAGACGCCGCTTCCCCGATGCACTGGGCCGGCGCGGATGCCGGCAGTGCCGATCCCGTATTGCCGGGGGGTGTCGAGCCGCTGACCGCGCATGTGAAGGCGCCGGAAGCGCTGGCCCGCCGTCTGAAACAAATCGGCGTGGTCGCCCGTGGTCAGGGCGCGATACTGCGTAAACAGCTTTCGGTCGGCCAGCGCCTCGTCTCGATGGAAGGCGATCTGTGGCGCTGGGACGGCTACACCGTCACCGCCGATGCGCCGACCGCAGCCGCGCGCCGCCTGGCCGCGCGTAATCGTCTCGCCGAGATCGACCGCGAAGTTGCCGCTGCCCGCGACACCGCCGCGAAAACCAAAGCCGAGAACGACAAGGCGCAAGCCGGTCTCGTCACAGCCGAAACTGAAGAACTCAATGCCCGCGGCCTGTGGCGCAATGCGCAGAGCGCTTACGACGCGGCACTTCAGGCGCTCGCGGAAGCAGAACGCGGCGCCGGCGAGCAGCAGTCGCGGCTTTCGGCGCTTTCCGAAGCCCGCGCGCGCCTGCTCGCGAACAAGACCGAAATTGAAGGCGCTTCGGCGGAAGCCGCAAACTTGCTGAGCTCGCTGCCGGTGATCGCCTCGACCGAAGCGGCACTGAACGCGGTACGCATTCGCATCACGAACGACCGTGCCGCGTATACGAACGCGAAAGCCGATATCGACGGCATCGAGCGCGAACGCACGTCACGCGCGCATCGCCTCTCCACCATCGGCGCAGAGCGCGCGTCATGGCGCGAGCGCGAGGAGCGCGCGGGAGTTCAGATCGGTGCAATCGAACAGCGCGTTACCGAAACCAAGAACGAGCGCAGCTCGCTCGACGATGCGCCCGCAAAATTCGCCGAGCAGCGCAATAAGCTCCTGACCGAAATCAATTCGGCAGAGGCGAGAAAGCGCGAAATCGACGACAAGCTGGTCGCGGCCGAACAGATCGTCGCCGAAGCGGACAAAGCCGAGCGCGAATTGCGCGACGCGCTTTCCGCCGCGCGCGAAGTCTCGGCCCGTGACGAGGCCCGTCTCGAAGCCGCACGTCAGCGCAAGAACGATCTCGTCCGCGAGGTCACAGAAGTGCTTGGCGGCGAGCCGACCGACGAGCGCATTGCCGAAGCGCTCGACACCAAGGGTGCGGAATCCGATCCGGTGGCAGTGGCCGAAAAACTCGAGAGCCTCGAGCGCGAACGCGAGCGTCTCGGTGCCGTGAACCTGCGTGCCGACGAAGAGCTAACCGAGATCGAAAAGCAGCATCTCGGTCTCACTTCCGAGCGCGACGACCTCGTGGAAGCCATCAAGCGCCTCCGCCAGGGCATCCAGAGCCTGGACAAGGAGGCGCGGGAGCGCCTGACCGCCTCGTTCCAGACCGTGAACGAGCACTTCAAGAAGCTATTCACCGGCCTGTTCTCCGGCGGCACGGCGGAACTTGTGCTCACCGGCTCGGAAGACCCGTTGGAGGCCGGCCTCGACATCATCGCGAAGCCCCCCGGCAAGAAGGCGCAGTCGCTGTCGCTGCTTTCGGGCGGCGAGCAGGCATTGACCGCCATGTCGCTGATTTTCGCAGTGTTTTTGACCAACCCGTCGCCGATCTGCGTGCTCGACGAAGTAGATGCCCCGCTCGACGATTCGAACGTGGAGCGCTTCTGCAACCTCCTCGAGGAAATGACCCGGCAAACCGATACCCGCTTCATCACCGTGACCCATAATCCGATCACGATGGCGCGGATGGATCGCCTGTTCGGGGTCACGATGGCCGAGCGCGGCGTCTCTCAGCTCGTATCGGTCGACCTCCAGACCGCGCAAAGCTTCCGTGAGGCCGGGTAGTTTCAAACCAAGGCGAGACTCGCCGCCGCACCTTGTAAAAGCGGTTGTTTCTTCAACAAAAACAAGGTGTTAAGAGACGTTTACGTTTCTTGACACCCATAGACCCCCTCACTATGGTCCGCGCGGCTTCGGAGAGAAGCCGCTATTTTCCTCGACTTTTGAAAGGTTTCCGATGACCGGCGACCCCAGAGGAAATGGCGGGGACGATCTCTCCGGTAGGCTGCGACGCCTCGACGAAAAACTCGACGCGCGAGAAGCGGAGGAGATGCGGAAACAACCCGCGCCTTCGGCCAACGCTGCGGATCGTTCCGGGTTTTCTGGAGGCTTGAAACTCTCCGGCGATTTCGTCGGTGGCGTGGTCGCAGGCTTCGCTGTCGGGTGGGCGTTCGACAAGCTCACCGGATGGTCGCCGTGGGGGTTGATCGTTTTCCTTCTCCTTGGCTTCGCAGCCGGCGTTTTGAATGTGCTTCGCTCGATCGGCGCAATGCCGAAATACGGCGAGCGGCGGGACAAATAACTGGCGCGCACCGCGCGCGATAAGAGACTGGGACCGATGGCTGCTGATCCGATTGCACAATTCCAGATCAAGAAGATCATGACCCTGGGCCACATCGGCCCTTACGAGATCGCGCTCACCAATTCGGCGGTCTTCATGATCGCGGCGGTCATCTTCATCGTCGGCGGTATCATGCTCGCCGGCCGCAACGTCATTCCGGGCCGTGTGCAGTCGCTGGCCGAAATAACGTACGAGTTCGTGGCGGGAACGGTCCGAAGTACCGCCGGCAACGAGGGGATGAAGTTCTTCCCGCTCGTATTCTCGCTCTTCACGTTCATTCTCGTGCTGAACATGTTCGGCATGATCCCCGGCTTCTTCACGGTGATGAGCCATATCGCGATCACCGGCGCGCTCGCCGCCCTCGTGATCCTGACCGTCATCATCTACGGCATCTACAAAAACGGCTTCAAGTTCTTCAAGCTGTTCTGGCCGTCCGGCGTGCCGATGTTCGTGATGCCACTGATCGTCGTCATCGAAATTCTTTCGTTCCTGTCGCGCCCGCTTTCGCTTTCGGTGCGACTGTTCGCGAACATGCTCGCAGGCCACATCACGCTCAAGGTTTTCGCAAGCTTCATCGGCCTGCTCGCTACCTCGCTCGGCGTCGCCGGCTGGCTCGTGGGCATTCTCCCTTTCAGCATGCTGATCGCGCTGACCGCACTCGAATTCCTGGTCGCGTTCCTGCAGGCCTATGTCTTCACCATTCTCACCTGTCTCTATCTCAACGACGCAATTCACCCCGGCCACTAACGGCCGAACAGTTCAACCAGAAAGCCTCCAGAGGAGTTTCGTTATGGATCCAATCGCAGCAAAAGAACTCGGTCGTCTGATCGGTGCCGGCATCGCCGCCATCGGCATGGGCGGCGCCGGCGTCGGCGTCGGTCTCATCTTCGGCAATTATCTCTCCGCGGCACTCCGCAACCCGGCCGCAGCCCAGGGCCAGTTCGGCAACCTGATTTTCGGCTTCGCCGTGACCGAAGCGCTCGGCATCTTCTCGCTCCTGATCGCGCTCCTCTTGCTGTTCGCCGTCTAATCGAACGAGAAAGAAAGCCTACGTAAATGGCGACGAACACGACTACTCAGTCTCAGACTGCGAAAGCACCGTTTCCCCCGTTCCAGGGCGAAACGTTTCCTTCGCAGATCTTCTGGCTCGTGCTGTGCTTCGTCGCGCTTTACGTCCTGCTTTCGCGGGTCGCGCTGCCGCGCCTTGGCGGCGTGATCGCAGCGCGTAACGCGAAGATCGAGAACGATCTCGAAACCGCGAACCGCGCCAAGAACGAAAGCGAAGCGGCACAGGCCTCCTACGAAAAAGCCCTCGCCGATGCCCGCGCGAAAGCACAGGCGCTCGCTTCCGAGTCCCAGGCGAAAGCAGCGGCCGAAGCGGATGCGCAGCGGAAGCAGCTCGAGGCCGGTCTCAAGACCAAGCTCGATGCCGCCGAAGCGCAGATTGCCTCCACCAAGACCGCCGCCATGTCGAACGTGCGCGGGATTGCGGTCGATACCGCCGGCCTGATCGTCGAACGCCTCACCGGCAAAGCGCCGGCGAAGCAGTCGGTCGAGCGCGCGGTCGACGCGGCATTGCACTAAGGAGAGCGCCGTGGATTTTCTTTACGGAACCGACTTCTGGGTCGCCCTCTCCTTCGTGGTGTTCATGCTCGTCGCGTTCAAGTTCGGCGTGCACCGTACGATCGCGGGAGCGCTCGATAGCCGGGGTGCCGCGATCAAGGCCGAACTCGAAGAAGCCAAGCGCCTGAAGGACGAGGCGGAAAAGCTGCTTGCCGAATACAAGCGCAAGGCGCGCGAAGCCGAAGGCGAAGCGCAGGCGATCATCGCGCAGGCAAACTCCGAAGCGAAGCAGATCGCAGCCGACGCCAAGACCCGCCTCGAAGAGTTCGTCGCGCGCCGCACCAAGATGGCGGAAACCAAGATCGCGCAGGCCGAACAGCAGGCGATGACCGAAGTTCGCGCCGCCGCCGCCGAAGCTGCCGTCAAAGCCGCCGAAACTATTGTCGCCGAAACCGCGAAGGGTGC
>JAKFYO010000004.1 GCA_021730825.1 Hyphomicrobiales bacterium | reverse complement strand
GAACTGCGCGAAAAGCTCGCGGCACTTTAGCTTCTGCGGCACAAGTGGGCCGGCCGTGGGCGGCTCAAAATCAGCAATCCTGAACGTTCCTGCGCTGTCGCAGCGCATGTTTGCGCGCGGCCGGACTTGGGTTAGAAACCGCTCAGCCAAGAAACGTAATAGGACATAACTACCATGCAGAGGACCACGCCCCCGTTCCGCGCCGACCAGGTCGGCAGCATCCTGCGCACGGCGCCGCTGAAAGAAGCCCGCGCCAAACGCGAAAAAGGCGAAATCGACGACGCCGCGCTGAAGGCGGTCGAAGACCTAGAGATCAAGAAGATCATCAAGCAGCAGGAAGAGGTCGGCCTGAAGAGCATCACCGACGGCGAATTCCGCCGCTCGTGGTGGCACTTCGACTTTTTAAAGAAGCTCGACGGCGTCGAAGGCTATCAGGCGAGCCAGGGCATTCAGTTTGCCGGCGTGCAGACCCGCGCGGAGAGCGTGCGCATCGTCGGCAAGATCGGCTTCTCCAACCACCCGATGATCGAGCACTTCAAATTTCTCAAAGCCAACACCAAAGAAACCGCGAAGATGACGATCCCGGCGCCGTCGGTGCTGCATTTCCGCGGCGGACGCAAAGGCATCAGCGAGAAGATCTATCCGGACCTCGACGATTTCTTCAACGATATGGGTGCCGCCTACAACAAAGCGGTGAAGGCGTTCTACGACGCAGGCTGCCGCTACTTGCAGTTCGACGACACGGTCTGGGCCTATCTCTGCTCGGAGAAAGAACTGAAGCTCGCAAAAGAGCGCGGCGACGAGCCCGAAAAGCTGCCGATGTGGTATGCGCGCACGATCAATCAGGCGCTCGCGAACAAGCCCGCCGACATGACGGTCACGACGCATGTCTGCCGCGGCAACTTCCGCTCAACCTGGGTTTCCGAAGGCGGCTACGAGCCGGTTGCGGAACGCCTGTTCCAGGAAGTGAATTACGACGGCTACTTCCTAGAGTACGACAACGACCGTTCCGGCGGCTTCGAGCCGCTTCGCTTCGTGCCGAAGGGCAAGAAGCAGGTCGTGATCGGCCTCATCACCTCGAAGTCCGGCGAGTTGGAGAGCAAGGATTCGATCAAGCGTCGCATCGACGAAGCGTCGAAATATGTGGCGCTCGACCAGCTTTGCCTGTCGCCGCAGTGCGGCTTCGCTTCGACCGAGGAAGGCAACGTGCTTTCCGAAGACGAGCAGTGGGCGAAATTCAAGCTCATCGTCGATCTCTCCAAGGAAGTTTGGGGCAAGTAACAGAAAAGGGCGGCGCAAAACGCCGCCCTTCTCGGCTCAGGAATTCACACGATGGCGAACGGAAAGACAGCGAAAGTCGAAAGCGCGCCCGAGAAACTCGACCTCGGCGAGTTACCGCTGTTGTCCGGCTACATGCTGCGCCGCGCGCAATTCGCGGCCTTCAACGATTTTCTGCGATTCTTCGACGATCTCGGCGTGCGCCCGGTGCAATATGCCGTGCTGACCGTGATAGACCGCAATCCGGGTTTGAAGCAGAGCCAGGTTTCCGAAGCGCTCGGGATTAAGCGCGCAAACCTCGTGGCCATTCTCGATGCGCTGGAGCGGCGCGGTCTCGCGCGCCGCGAAGCGGTTGCAACCGACCGGCGTTCTTATGCCTTGCGGTTGACCGATAAAGGGGCCGCGCTCATGAAGGAATTACGCACACGCTCGGAAGCGCATGAAAAGCGCCTCGCCGCCGCTATCGGCGAAGACGGCCGGCAGAAACTGTTGCAGCTACTGCATGGGGTCATCGGCGCGGTCGGACCCGGCACCGAGGGCGAAGAAGACTAGACTTCGACCGTTTTCTTCTCGCGCAGCTTGTTCGCGACTTCATCCGGTATCGGCTTCGACTTGATCTTCGACGGATCGTCGGGATGCGCGCCGACCCAGACCCGCTTCTCATGCGCCTCGATCGCGAGCTTGTCGCCTTTCCAGACTTTATGGGCGATATTGAAACTCGAAGTGCCGAGTTCGGAGATCGTGGATTCGATCACGATGTCGTCGCCGAATTTCGAGGGAATGAAAAACTTCGCGCCGGTGTCGATCATCGGGAAGCCGACGAAATCATAGACTTCGCGCATCCGGTATTTCGTGTGACCGGTTGCTGCCTCAAGCAGCATCGCGGTCGAGTGATCGAACATCGCGAAATAGCGCGGGTAGTAGACGATGCCCGCGGGATCGCAGTCGCCCCATTCGATCCGGACCTTGCGGCGATTGACGAACATTATTTGGGCGCCATGCGGAGCGAGCCGTCGATGCGGACGACTTCGCCGTTGAGATAAGAATTGCGCACCATTTCCATCGCGAGCGAAGCATACTGTTCCGGCTTACCCAAGAGTTTCGGGAACGGCACGGAGGCGGCCAAGCTGCGCTGCACTTCTTCGGAAAGCCCGAGCAGCATCGGCGTCAAGAAAATGCCCGGCGCAATCGCAAGCACGCGGATGCCGAACTGCGCGAGTTCGCGCGCAGCTGGAAGCGTGAGGCCAACGATGCCGCCTTTGGACGCGGCATAGGCTGCCTGCCCGATCTGGCCTTCATAGGCTGCGACCGACGCGGTCGAGATGATCACGCCGCGCTCGCCGTCGGCGAGCGCTTCGGCGTTCTGCAAATCCGCCGCCATCAGTCGCATCAGGTTGAACGAGCCGATCAGGTTCACGCGGACAATGCGGTCGAAATCCGCGAGCGGCTGCGGGCCGTCCTTGCCGAGAATTTTCTTCGGCGTGCCGATGCCGGCGCAGTTGATAAGCACACGCGCAATGCCATGCTTCTCGCGTGCTTCCTTGACGGCTGCGACCGCGCTGTCGGAATCCGAAACATCGCATTTGATCGCGATGCCGCCGATCTTCGCGGCATGCGCTTTCGCGGCATCCAGGTTTACATCCAACAGCGCGACCTTCGCGCCTGCCGCAGCCAGCGCCGATGCGGTCGCAGCACCCAAACCTGAGCCGCCGCCAGTCACCAGCGCGGCATGACCTTTTACATCCATCTCAATGCTTCCGTCTTAGTGCTTTTTTGCGTTCATGTTTTCGACGAGCAGCGCAATGCCCTGCCCGCCGCCAATGCAAGCCGAAGCAATGCCATAACGCAAGCCTGCGCGTGACAGCTCGCGCGAGAGAGTGACCGCGAGACGCAGGCCGGTCGCACCCAGCGGGTGACCGATCGCAATCGCGCCGCCATTTACGTTGAGCTTATTCTCATCGAGGCCCAGTTCACGCGCGCAGGCCATGACCTGCGCGCCGAACGCCTCGTTGATTTCGAAGCGGTCGATATCGGAAAGTTTCAGGCCGGCTTTCTCAAGGACCGCTTTAATCGCGGGCACCGGGCCGATGCCCATAATTTCCGGGGGGCACCCGACAGCAGCACCTGCAACAACACGCGCGAGCGGCGTCTTGCCTTTCTTTTTCGCGTATTCGCCGGAGGCGACAAGTGCCGCGGCCGCGCCATCGACCACCGCGGAAGAGTTGCCGCCGGTCTGTACGCCACCGAAAGCGGGACGGATTTTTGCAAGTGTTTCAACCGAAGACGGCCGGATATGCGTGTCGTCTTTCAGCTCTTCGATCTTGCCCGGCAGCTTGATGCCACGCGCGTTGTAGCCTTCGCGCTCGAACTTCTCGGTCTTCACCGGCGCAATTTCGCCCGCGAGGAAACCGCTCTTCTGTGCTGCAACCGCGCGCTCGAAAGAGCGCGCGGCGTAAGCGTCCACTTCAGGCCGCGTGATCTGATACTTCTGCGCGAGATTTTCTGCCGTATGGCCCATGGTTACGTCGGCCGCGGGATCCAAGAGCGCCTCCCAGAGAAAATCCTTGAACTCGACATTGCCCATGCGGAAACCGCTGCGCGAGGTATAGCTCGCAACCGGATTGCGGCTCATGGACTCCGCGCCGACGCAAAGCGCAAGATCGACGCCGCGATGCGTAATCGCGTCCGCCGCCTGCATGATGACTTCAATGCCGGTGCCGCATACACGCTGCACCATATGCGCGGGAATTTCGATCGGCACGCCGGAGTAAAGTCCAACATGGCGCGGCAGCATGTAGGCGTCGAAGCTCGCCTGCGCCATGTTGCCGGTGACGACGATGCCGACATCTTCAGGCGAGAGCTTGGTCTTCGCAAATGCCTCGCGCGCGACCTTGATGCCCATGTCGATCGGCGAGACCTGCGAAAGCGCGCCGGTGTAATCCGCGAACGGCGTGCGCACGCCGTCAATAATCCAGACGTCGCTCCAGCTTGCTGCAAGCGCTTTCGGTTCCGCCATGTTCTATCCTTCCGCAGTCACAACCCGCGCTGACGGCGGATTTGCATAAAGTTCTTTGACTAAATTCGCGCGGCGTCCGAGCACCGCGCGCTGGTTGATCGAGCCTTTATCGGTCATTTCGCCGGCGTCCATCGAGGGCGGCTCGTCCATCAGGAGAACGCGCACCAGCCGGTTCGAACTGCCGGTACTTTCGCGCATGAAGGCGACGAGACGCTCTTTTACTTTCGCGCGCACGGAAACCGAGTTCAGCACTTCCGCATCCGAAAGTTTTTTGTCGAGATCGGGATGCAGCGCGCGAATCGCGGGCATATCAGGGATACCAAGGGCCGTGACGTCGTTCTCGTTCTCGCCAGCGAGCACTACGTCACGCATATAAGGCTGGAAGCGATTCATGATCTGGGTACGTAGCGGGCCAACGCTGACCCAGGTGCCGGTCGAGAGCTTGAAATCTTCGGTGAGGCGGCCATCGAAGAGCAAACCTTTGCGCGGGTTATTCGGATCTTCAAACTTCAACGCGTCGCCCAGTTTGTAAAAACCTTCTTCGTCGAAGGCTTTCGCGGTCAGTTCCGGCTGGCGCCAATAACCCGGCGTGATATTCGGGCCGCGCAAACGGGCCTCGAGTTTTCCCTGGCTCGGCACAAGTTTCAGCACGATGCCCTGCGCGGGCAAGCCC
>JAKFYO010000298.1 GCA_021730825.1 Hyphomicrobiales bacterium | reverse complement strand
CAGATCGCGATTTTTGATTCCGGACATCAGTTCGTTAGCGAGAGCGTATTCAGGATTGGTGCCCTGCTCGATTTCATAGAGTACGCCGATGCAGCGCAGGAGATGCTCGTCCACCGTATAGTGGTGGTAGAGATTGAACTGCATCATGGCGACGACATGCCCGAACTCCGGCACGAAACGCCCAAGCACGCCCGCCTCGTTCATCTTGCGGAGCACGATTTCCGGGGCATGTTTCGAGGAAACGATCTCGCGGAAAAGCTTGTTTGCGTCTTCGTCGGCGCGGAGCTCCGCATCGATCAGTTTCAATGAGTTGCGCGCAAGCCGCAGCGCGTCGGGATGAAAGTCCAGATCGTGCTGGTCTGCAATATGAAAGAGCCGCAACAGGTTTATCGGATTTTTCTGGAATACCTTGTCGTTTGCGACATTTACGCGCTCGGTGTCGATCACGAAATCGGGGAAGTCCTTCACCGGCTTTTTCTTGCGCCGGGCGAAGCGTGAAATCACGCGCGTCAGCGCCGGCGCGCTTTTCACGTGAATTTCTTCCAGCTCCGCGCAGACGATCCCGGTGAGGTCGCCGACATCCTTCGCAACCAGAAAGTAGTGCTTCATGAAGCGCTCGACGTCGCGCTGGCCCGGATGATCGGTGTAGCCGAGACGCCGCGCCATCTCTTCCTGCACTTCGAAGGAAAGCCGTTCTTCCGCGCGTCCCGTGAGAAAATGCAAATGACAGCGCACGGCCCATAGGAAATCCGCGCAACGGCGGAACAATGCGCGCTCGGCTTTCGTGAACAGGCCCTTGCCGACGAGCTCCTCCACGTCGCGCACGCGATAGACGTATTTGCCGATCCAGTTCAGCGTGTGCAGATCGCGCAGGCCGCCTTTACCGTCTTTCACGTTCGGTTCGACGAGATAACGCGACTGGCCGACGCGCTTGTGACGGTCGTCGCGTTCGGCGAGCTTTGCCGCGACGAACTCCGCCGCTGTGCCCTGCACGACTTCCTTATCGAAGCGGGTCTGAAATTCCTCGAACAAATTTTCGTCGCCGATGACCCGCCGCGCTTCCAGGAGTGCGGTGCGGATCGTCATGTCGGCGCGGCCCTGCCGGATACATTCGTCGACCGAACGCGTGGCGTGGCCGACTTTCAGTCCCATGTCCCAGAGCGCATAGAGAATCGCTTCCGCGACGCTCTCGCCCCACGCGGTCTGCTTGTAGGGAAGCAGGAACAAGAGGTCGATGTCGGAGCCAGGAGCGAGCAACCCGCGCCCGTAGCCGCCGACTGCGATCACGCTCATGCGCTCCGACGACGACGGGTTGTCGGAGCGATAAAGCTGCTCGGCCGCGACTTCGTAGGCGAGCGTGATGATCGAATCCATCAGGCGCGAAAGCGCCTCGGCGCAGCCGCGGCCATGCAGACCGCCGAGTAATTTCTTTTCGGCGTTCGCGCGTCCCTCGTTCATCGCCGTCTTCAGACGCTGCGTGAGCGCCGCGCGAATATCGGCGATGCGCCCTTCGTGCGCCGCCGACAGACCGGCAAGCTCCGTGCGGAGCTTTGCAACATTGATGAGGTCCGCCTGACCGGGTTTGCCCCGGCGGCGGCGCTTGGCGGCGCGCGACATGGAAAGGGGAATAGCGGGAAATCTTCGCATTCCGAATATCCGATTACGCCGATTCCGTCATCGCTTCGTCGCGACATAATACGCAGAAAATTTGTGCTTTTCTGCTATTGACAGCTAATCTACGTATGAACCAGTGTATTCCATGAAATTCACGGAATTACTCAGGGGTTTTCAAATGCGCTTTCTCACCAGCTTCGGCCGTATCGCACTTGCTGCGGCGGCCGCTTTTTCGCTAACCGCCACCGCCAAGGCGCAGGTCAACGAAATCCGGATCGACTGGGCCACCTACAACCCGGTCTCGATCATCCTCAAAAACCAGGGCCTGCTCGAAAAAGAATTCGAGAAGGACGGCATCAAGATCCGCTGGGTGCAGTCGGCGGGCTCGAACAAGGCGCTCGAATTTCTGAATGCCGGCTCGATCGACTTCGGCTCCACCGCGGGCTCCGCCGCACTGGTCGCGAAGATCAACGGCAACCCGATCAAATCGATCTATGTTTATTCGCGCCCCGAATGGACCGCGCTCGTCACCGGACCGAAATCCGACATCACCAAAGTTTCCGATCTCAAGGGCAAGTCGGTCGCGGTCACCCGTGGCACCGACCCGCATATTTTCCTCGTGCGTGCGCTCGCCGAAGCCGGCCTCACCGACAAAGACGTCCGCTTCGTTCTGCTTCAACACGCCGACGGCCGCCTCGCGCTTCAGCGCGGCGACGTGCAGGCCTGGGCCGGTCTCGATCCGATGATGGCATCGGCCGAGCTCGACGACGGCGCAAAGCTTTTCTATCGCAAGGCCGACGCGAACACCTGGGGCATTCTCAATGTCCGCGAAGAGTTCGCGGCGAAGAACCCGCAACTCGTGCAGCGCGTGCTGAAAGTTTACGAGCAGGGCCGCCGCTGGGCGCTCGCCAACCCGGATCAGGTGATCAAAGCACTCGCGGACGCCGCGAAGATTCCGGAAAACGTAGCCGCGAAGCAACTCAAGGAACGCACCGAACTTACGCATAGCGCGATCGGCAAGCCGCAGCGCGACTCGATCCTGGCCGCCGGCCTCGCCTTGCAGGCCGCTGGCGTGGTGGACTCGAAAGTGAACGTGCAACAGATCCTGAACGATCTGATCGACGAGCGCTTCAACGCGACGCTTTCCAACTAAGCTCAAGCGAGTGCTATTGTGAGCGTCATGGACGCTATCCAACAACGAGACGCCGCCGATGAGGCGGCGTCTCCCGTTACTGCGGCTCCCGCGGCGAAGCCGCGCTTCGGGGTGCGTTTCGCGCTCGGACTGCTGCTGCCGATCGCACTTGGCATCGCCTGGGAAATCGGTGTCGCTAAAGGTTATCTGCAAGCGCGGCTCATGCCGCCGCCGAGCCGTATCTTCAAGACACTCTATGATCTCGCGATTACCGGCGAACTCTGGGTGCATATCGGTGCGACGCTTGCGCGCGTATTCGCGGGCTTCGCGCTCGGCACGATCTTCGGAACGCTGATCGGAGCCATCGCGGGCGCGTCGAGAATCTCCAAAGACATTATCGATCCGACGCTGCAAGGATTCCGTTCGGTGCCTTCGATCGCATGGGTGCCGCTCTTTATTCTCTGGCTCGGCATCTTCGAACAATCGAAGGTCGCGCTGATCGCGGTCGGATGCTTCTTCCCGGTTTACCTCGGTGTCTTAGGTGCAATTTCCTCCGTTGATCGAAAGACTGTCGAGGTCGGGCGCATGTTCCGTCTGTCTCAGTTCTCGCTGGTACGGCGGATTCTGCTGCCCGCAATTCTTCCTGCGTATGTGTTGTCTCTCCGTCAGGGCCTCGGTCTCGGCTGGATGTTCGTGGTGGCCGCCGAATTCATGGGCGCCTCCGAAGGCCTCGGTTATCTCCTCACCGACGGCCAGCAACTAGGCAAGGCAGACCAGATCATCGCGGCCATTCTGACGTTTGCGGTACTCGGCAAGATCACCGACGGCCTGCTCGCCGCTGCAAGCAAGCCCTTCCTTACCTGGCAAGACGCCTTCGCGCCCAAAAACTAGAGCCGCAAGAAGTAGACATGCTCAACATTCAATCGGTCGACAAAGTTTATCCGAACGGCACGCGCGCGCTCGACCGCGTCGGCCTGAACGTCGAGCAAGGCGAGATCGTCGCGGTAGTCGGCGGCTCGGGTTGCGGCAAGAGCACGCTGTTGCGGCTTGCCGCCGGGTTAGATCAGGCGACCCGCGGCTGCATCGAGCTCGACGGCGAGGTTATCTCTGCGCCGCATGAATGCGTCGGCATGATCTTTCAGGAGCCGCGCCTGCTGCCGTGGCTTACGGTTGCGGACAATGTCGGCTTCGGCATCTCGCATCTGCCGCGCGCCAAGCGCGAGGCCATTGTCGGCGAAGTGCTGTTGCGGGTCGGGCTTTCCGATTACGCCGAACGCTGGCCACGCGAGCTTTCCGGCGGGCAGGCACAACGGGTCGCGATTGCGCGAGCGCTCGCACCACGGCCGAAGGTTTTGCTCTTGGACGAGCCCTTCTCCGCACTCGATGCATTCACGCGCGCGAGCCTGCACGAACACGTGCTGGATCTCTGGCGCGCGTTCAAGCCGATGCTGGTGCTCGTCACGCATGATGTCGAAGAAGCCGCTTATCTCGCGGATCGCGTGGTCGTCATGCGGCCGCGGCCGGGACGGATTTCCTCCGTATTCGATCTCGATCTCAAGCGCCCACGGGACCGCTACAGCCCGGAACTCGAGGCCACCAAGCGGCGCATCTTAAATGCGCTCGACCAGAGCTTGCGCGAGCGCACCGCCGGCGACGAACTGGTGCCTGCCGCCGCGATCTGACATAACCGCCCAAATTTTCGGGAGACGAACAATGGATGCGACCGAGCTTCGCGCGCTGCAGGCGCCGATCAAGGACAAGTACAAGGCCGAGCCGAATGCGGCGGTCATTACGCTCAAAGCCAATGGCTCGCTTGAAGACGGTATCGCCTGCAAGGTCGAAACCGGTCGCGCGATCCAGATTGCGGGCCTGCATCCGCTGACCGGCGGCTCGGGCCGCGAACTTTGCTCCGGCGATATGCTGTTAGAAGCGTTGGTCGCCTGCGCCGGTGTCACGCTGAAGGCGGTCGCGACCGCGATCGAGATTCCGCTGAAATCCGGAAAAGTTTTCGCCGAGGGCGATCTCGATTTTCGCGGCACGTTGGGTGTTGCGAAAGATGCGCCGGTCGGCTTCAGCCAGATCAGGCTGCGTTTCGAAGTAGAGAGCGACGCGCCGCAGGAGAAGCTCGATCAACTCCAGAAGCTCACCGAGCGCTATTGCGTGGTCTATCAGACCATCAAGACTGGTCCAAAAGTCGACGTGTTGCTGAAGAGCGTATAGTCT
>JAKFYO010000380.1 GCA_021730825.1 Hyphomicrobiales bacterium | reverse complement strand
GAATAAAACTCTTTTCATGGGCTAGCCTCCCGAGCAGGTAACCTTGCCCGCCTTCTTGGTCTTGGCGACGGTCAGCGTATAGCTGCCTTCGAGATCGATCTCGTCCTTGGGCTTCGCATTGATGCGAAGTTCGACCATGCCCTGCGGGGTCTGCTTCGCGATCAGGAGCGCTACGTTCTTGTCCCATTTGTAGGACTTCACATTCGACTTATCGAACTCGACCTTGGCGCCGCCTGCGATCTGCAATTCGCCGCGCAGACTGTCGAGATACTTCCCGTCGCGCGAGGTGATCGCCTCGATCGTAAGTTCGGCGTTCTTGTCCTTGATCGTGCAGTCGAGATTGGCGGACGCAAAAGCCGCTTGCGAAAATGCGAGCAATGCGGCGGCGGCAAGAAAAGCCTTTTTCATCGGTAGCCCCGTGGAAAACCGCGCGCTTATAGCCGATCCGGGTAGCTGCGGAAATGACGAAAGCGCGAGCGTTCCGCCTACATCGAAGCCGTGCCAAGCTCCCTTTCATGCGAAGCCTCTTTCTATATGTCGCGGCGCTGGCACTTCTCGGCGCGGCGGCTGCAAACGCCGAAGACCGGATCGAATGCTCCGGCCTGTTCGGCCGCGACACCTCCCATGCAGCGCTCGTGAAAGCCTATGGCGAGGCGAACGTGGTCTATAAAAAGATCGACGCACCGCAGGGCTCGACCGGCATGGCGACCGTCGTGTTCGAGCGCATCCGCGACCGCAGACTGACGATCGAATGGTTCGACGAAAAGAACCTCGCGCGCCCGATCTACATCAGCATCGAAGGGCCGAAATGGTTTGGACCCCTCGGCATCCGGCTCGGCACGCCGATCGAAGAAGTCGAAAAGCTAAATGGCAAAACGTTCCGGCTGAACGGCTTCGGCTGGGATCTTGGCGGCAGCGCCCGCTTCGGAAAAGAGGACGGCAAGCTCGGCAATGTGCAGGGCGGCTGCCACTTTGGTATTAAATTCGAGCCGACCGCCGAAGGACTTCCGCTCGGCGGGAAATACCGCGTGCTGAACGGCAACAAGGACCTGTATTCGAATTTACCGCTCCTGCGCGAAGTGAAGCCGGCCGTCGTCGAGATTCTCATCATCTATTCCGAGAACCACTGAAGCGCGGAGTTCCATTGCACAAGACGCACTTAAATTCGGATCGACTCTCATGCCGCGTGGGGCTACGCTTCGCGAAGATGCGGCGGGATGTACGGAGTAGCGTCATGAAACGGGTGACAGCCGCTATCGCCATTGCGCTCGCCGCGCTGAGCTTCACGTCGATGAGCTCCACGCCGGCCGAAGCACAGGCTCTTAATCTTCAGTTCCAGACGCCCCTCAATTATCGCTTCTCGGTGCAGCCGAAGAGCCATGTCTTTGCATACAATCGCCACCGCCATCATCACGGCTGGCGGCATCGGCACCGCGCGCATGCCCTGCCCGTGCTGGCCGGACCGGCGGTGATCTACCAGAACGGCGACATCGGCATTCCGCCGGAGGATGAATATACCGCCTCCGTGCCTGCTCCGGCCGCGCAGCCGGTGGTTTATCGGCTCGGCGAGATCGCAGGCTGCGGCCTGCAGCAGGTGAGCGTGCCCGGCAGCAAAGGCCGCACCAGCGTGAACATCTGGCGCTGCTGAAACAAACTGTTCTCCTAGAATAAAAAACCCCGGCGATCGCTCGCCGGGGTTTTCGCTGAATCGGGCGAGCTTATTTGCCCATATTGTTCTTCACGGCGCCGACGATTGCCGTGAGGATCGCGCCTGCGGCACCGCCGCCGACTGCCTGGCCGACGATGCTGCCGAGATCCGGACCGGCTGCGGTCGCCTGCAATGCCGGGATCAACGCCTGCAAAATCTGGCCGCCGACACCGCCGCCGATCGCGCCGATGATGATGTTGCCAAGCGGACCGGCCGAGAGATTCTTGAGCGCGTTGCCAAGCGCCGTGCCCGCAAGCGCGCCCGCAATAATCTGAACGATAAGATTGATGATGGTTGGTGACATGGATCGCCTCCCTTGCCCCGCTGCACTGAAATCGGCGCGCTGCTCCGCGGAGCAGGAACGGCTCGCCGAGAGAAATCCGCCGCGCTCTTTACGGGCGCGGCGGACAGAGCGAGTGATTACTTCTTGAATGCGCCGGTAATGGTGTCCCAGATGCTCTTCGCGGCCTTCGTGCCGGCGTCGACGATCGAAGAGGCGATCACGGAAGCGCTCATCACGCTGCCGAAGGTCTTTGTCTTCGCAAGCGTCGTCGGGCCGGCGATGCCGTCCGCGGTAAGCCCGTTCTTCTTCTGGAATTCCTTCACCGCATTGGCGGTCGCCGGGCCATAACGACCGTCGGCAGTGATGCCGAGTTCGGTCTGGAGTTTTTTCACCGTCTCGCCGATCGAGCCGACCTGAAGATAAACCAGTTCGGGCAAACCCATATGCGTGAAGGTGTCCGGACCGGCGACACCATCGACGGCGATTTTTTCCTTCGCCTGAAAGTCACGAACCGCTTTCTCCGTCGCCGGCCCGTACTGTCCATCGGCCGTGACGCCGAGTTTCTTCTGCAACAACTTCACCGGCTCACCGGCCATACCGCGGCCTAAAATCGTCATACGCACGCCTCCTGCATTGAAAAGCAAAACCCCAAGGAAGCGTATGATACCACTTTCGCACCGGATTCAATCGTCCGGCGCGGCACGTATTGTTCTTATGAGAGTGAGAAAATGCAGAAATTTTACGCGCAAACTCAGCGCGCGGCCGCAGGCTCCAGCATTCCGAGGCGGCGTACGGCATAGAACGCTGCCAAACCGAATGCGGAATAGAACAGTGTTACCGTAAGGTACGTCGGGAAGTAACGCGTCACGCGCGTGACATATTCCGCGATGCCGAGTTGATAGAACTCGCTGCCGAAGAAGTAGCCGATGTTCGACAGCACGAAGAATGCGGCCGTGCCGGCAACAATGAAGCAGACAAATTTTCCTGCCGTAATGAAATCAATGGTTTCGACTTTGCGAAGCGCGCGGCCCGCGAACCACAGCACGCCATAGGCCGGAGCGAGCAACGCATAGCCCGACGACATGCAGGCGTCGGCGACTTTCATGAAGCCGATGGCTACGCCGTCGAGCACGACAGCCTCGGCCAGCAGGCCGAAAAGAAACCACGGCGAACCTAGGAGCAAACCGGCGAGGAAAAACACGCCCGTCGATGCGTCCGGAGCGACGGTCCCGATGCCGAAATGGTGGATACGGGTGACCATCATCAGGATCGCGAGGGCAAAAGCCGCGATCCATTCGGCCTTGGGCTTGAGGACGAACATAGAATGCTCCGAAAGGTTCGATTTCGGGCGAAGCTAGTGCGGCAAAGGGGGCGAAGCAAGTGCAGCATTTTCGCAGGCCCTGTGCCTTTTCCGCGCTTGACCGGGCCGGAGGCCCAAGTAATCGTGCGCCGGAATCGGGAATATCCGTATGCACAAGATCAAGCTGCTGTTTGCCGCCGCCCTCCTCATGGGTTCCGCACTCGCCACGCAACCGGCATCCGCCGCGAGCTGGCTCGAGATGAATTTCGGACTGCTGCGCGGCCCCGGCTACGACGGCAATGTGCCGGGCTGCGAATGGGGCCTCTACAAAATTCCGCGGCGCTTCGCGATGAAGGAGCGCAGATTTTGGGGTTCGGACGCCAACATCGACGAATTCGCCGAAGTCCGCGAAGTCGCGTTCCGTCCGTGGGGCGACAAGGTCATTCCGCGCCGCTACTGCGAAGCCAAGGTTCTCGTTTCGAGCGCCGAGTTCGGCAAACAGGCATGGACCTCGGTCTATTATTCGATCGGCGAAGATACCGGCTTTGCCGGTTTCACCTGGGGCGTGACCTGGTGCGTCGTCGGCATGGACCGCAATCTCGCTTACGCACCGAACTGCAAGCAGGCGAGACCGTAAAGATGCGCGCCCTCGCGGCTGCGCTCTTCGCGCTGGTCGCCGGAGTTCTACCGGCGAAAACGCAGCAATATGGCGAGCCCGGCCAGTTCGATTTCTACGTCCTCGCGTTGTCGTGGTCGCCGTCATATTGCGACTCTGCCGGCAATCGCGCCGACCCCGCGCAGTGCCGCGCACAGAAGCCGCTGAGCTTCATCGTGCATGGTCTCTGGCCGCAATACGATAAAGGCTTCCCTTCGGATTGCGCCTACAACGCTCCGCGCGTCACCGAGCAGACCATCCGCGAATTGCGTGACGTGATGCCGAGTCGCGGGCTCGTCATTCATCAGTGGCGCAAGCACGGCACCTGCTCCGGCCTTTCTCCCGACCAGTATTTCGCGCTGGTGCGCAAAGCGTTCGAGCGGATTAAAATTCCGCCGCAGTTCGCGCAGCCGGCGCAGTGGCAGAGCATCTCGCCGCCGGAAGTCGAAAACGCTTTCCGCGTCTCCAATCCGGGGCTGGAAGGCGACATGATCGCGGTCACCTGCGACCGGCGAAATCTTCGCGAGGTCCGGATCTGCCTGAGCAAGGACCTGCAATTCCGCGCCTGCCCGCAGGTGGATCGTCAGACCTGCCGCGCCCCGCGCGTCTCGCTGCCGCCGGTTCGCGGCTGAACCTTATCTCCGCTAGATTGCCGCGATGAATTACCGGCACGGCTATCACGCCGGCAACTTCGCGGATGTTTTCAAACACGCGGTCCTTTCGCGCGTGCTCACGCTGATGAACGCGAAGGACGCCGCCTTTCGCGTGATCGATACGCATGCGGGCGCAGGCCGTTACGATCTCGACGACGAAAAAGCAGCGGCCACGATGGAAGCAGAGAACAGCATCCGCCGCTTGCTTAAAAACCTGCCGCAGGGTGCGGCCCTCGATCTCCTGCAACCCTATCTTCGTGCAATCGAGAAATTTGCCCCGGCCTATCCAGGTTCGCCGCTGATCGTGCAGGCTCTGACGCGGACGCAGGACGCGATGGTTTTCTGCGAACTGCATCCAGAGGAGTTCGCGTCCC
>JAKFYO010000269.1 GCA_021730825.1 Hyphomicrobiales bacterium | reverse complement strand
CCGATATTTTCATCAAGCCGGGTTATCGCTTCCGCGTTGCCGATGCGATGCTGACGAACTTTCATTTGCCGCGTTCGACTTTGTTCATGCTGGTCAGTGCGTTTGCGGGTCTTGCGCGCATGAAACGCGCTTATATGCATGCGATTGCGAACGGCTACCGCTTCTATTCCTATGGGGACGGCTGTTTGCTCTTCCCGGAAAGTCCGCGCTAAGAACGCGTCATGAAATTCAGTGTCAGTGCAACGGACGGCTCGGCGCGGCGCGGAGAACTACAGACCTCGCGCGGCGTGATACGCACGCCCGCTTTCATGCCGGTCGGAACGGCCGCGACCGTGAAGGCGATGCTGCCGGAGAGCGTGCGTTCGACAGGCGCCGATATCGTGCTCGGCAATGTGTATCATCTGATGCTGCGTCCGGGCGCGGAGCGGATCGCGAGGTTGGGCGGCCTGCATAAATTCATGAACTGGAGTGGGCCGATCCTGACCGACTCCGGCGGCTTTCAGGTCATGTCGCTCGCAAAACTCCGAACGCTCGACGAGAACGGCGTGAAGTTTCGCTCGCACATCGACGGCACGGCCTATGAACTGACGCCCGAACGCGCGATGGAAATTCAGGCGCTGCTCGGCTCCGATATTTCGATGCAGCTGGATGAGTGCGTGCGTCTGCCGGCATCGGATGAAGAGACGGCGCGCGCAATGCGGTTATCGTTGCGTTGGGCAGAGCGCTCGAAGAAAGCGTTCGGCGCTCCTGAAGGTAGAGCGGTCTTCGGCATCGTACAGGGCGGCGCGTCGGTGCCGCTTCGTCTGGAGTCTGCGCAAGAACTTATCAAGATCGGTTTTGACGGCTACGCCATCGGCGGTCTCGCGGTTGGCGAGCCGCAGGACGTTATGCTGGAAATGATCGAAGCAACAGTTCCAGCACTTCCCGCTGACAGACCGCGCTATTTGATGGGTGTCGGCACTCCGGACGATCTTGTGAAAGCAGTGTCGCGCGGTATCGACATGTTCGACTGCGTGATGCCGACGCGCGCAGGCCGGCACGCGCATGCTTACACACGCTTCGGTCAATTGAATTTAAAGAACGCGCGGCATGCGGAAGATCCGCGACCAATCGACGAGACCAGCGATTGCCCGGCCGCAAGAGATTATTCGCGCGCGTATCTTCATCATCTCGTGAAAGCGAACGAAATTCTCGCTTCCATGCTGCTGACCTGGGTGAACGTCGCTTACTATCAGTCGCTGATGGCCGGGATGCGCGACGCGATTGGCAAAGGGCGGCTTGCTGAATTCGCGGCCGAAACGGCGGAAGGCTGGTCGCGCGGCGAGGCGGAAGCCGCCTGACGTTCAGCGCAGGTTAAAGCGAACGGGTGCCGCGAAGCTCATGCTGCCGCGGCCAAGCGAGGCAGGAATCGGCGGGAAGGGCGAGGCGCGCTGCACCATCGCGATTGCTGCTTGATCCAGCACACTGGCGCCGCTGCTCCCTGCAAGCGACACCGAAATTACATTGCCGCCCGCCCCAAGCGTGAAGCGAACCGTGCTGACGCCGGTTATCTGCGCGGCACGCGCTTGCTCCGGATAGGTCCGGTAGCGCTGCAAATGCGCTAGCACAATCGCATTGTAAGATGAGGCGTTCGCTTGGCCGCCGTTTTGCACCGCGCCGTTCGCACCGTTCTGCTGATTGTTGCCGCGGTTCGCAGCAGGCCGGGTGGGTGCGGCAGCGATGCTCGGCGCGGCCTGTTCCTGCTTTTTCTTTTGTTCGGCGGCCTTCAGTAATTCGAGCTTCTTCTGCGCTTCACGCTGCTCGTCCACCTTCTCCTGATTGGGGGATTGCGCGACAGGAGCGGTCTCGGATTTCTTGGGCGCCGCTATCTCTTCCTTAGGTAGAGCGAAGACTGGTGCGTTATTCGGTGCAGGCTCGGCCTTCTGCACTTCCTTTTGCTTTTCTTCCTGCTTGACCTGCGGCGGCGTGTTTGTCTGCTTGGTCGCGTCTGGCGCCGTCATGTTGGTCGGTGTCTTAGAAGGCGGCAGCTTGGCGTCCGCAACGATATCAATGTCGAGAACCGCGGTGCCATCCGATGTCTGCGCGCCGCCGGAGTTCGCCGCACGCTCGACGTCACGCACGAACTGCATCTGCAACAGGCTGAATACCACAAGGTGAAGCAGAACCGCACCGATGAGGGCTTGCTGAATCCAGTCGCGATAGCGAGGAGGTAACAGCGCCTGGCGCTCGGCAGACGGAACTGCGGCAGCGGGTGCCTTGCGCTTCTTCTTGCCGGTTGCGGACTTGCTCTCTAGCTCGACCGCCGGCGCCAATTTCCCGCCGGCGGTATTCTCGGTTCGGCTCGCGCGCAACCGGAACGGCAGAATGGTCGCGCTTGTCAGCGCTTCCTCATTCCGCCGTGCTGGCTTTGGTGCGCTGCCGATCATGCGTGTCAGGCAGCCTTGTTCGGCATGGTCTGGACCAGCACGGATTCGAAGCCTTCGAACTCAGGATGTCCAAGATACATCGGCACTGCCGGTTTGTGTTCGTTGGCGCGTGCATGCGCCTTCTTGAAGCCTTCGGAGTTGGTCCAGTTCTCGAAATCTTTCTTCGTGCTCCAAGCGGTGTGCGACGAATAAAGCGTGTGGTCGTCTTTCTTCGGACCCTTCAGGAGATGAAACTCCATGAAGCCCGGCATGGTGTGCAGGTAGGACTCGCGCTCGCGCCAGACGCGTTCGAAGGCATCTTCCTGGCCGAGGGTCACTTTGAAGCGGTTCATGGCGATAAACATAGGATGTTCCTTTGCCTTGCGGCTGCTAGGTTTCTGCTAGGCGGCTTCGACGGACCTGTCAAAAAACGCCTGAACTCCTGCTTCCGGATGTCATGGAAGCGGGAGCCTTAGATCGTTGCTCCCGAAGGAGCGATTTCCGGCGGAACTGCGAACAATTCCGCCGAATTCGTTTAGCGCGGCGTGACTGCGGCCAAAGCGGCCGGGGTGAACGCATTTTCTCCGTCGCCGAAGCGAACCTTGAGTGCTGCCTTGAACGTGATGCCCTGTGCCGCGCTCGCCCAGAGCGAGTCATTCTGTCCGTCGGTCGGTGTAGAGCGAACGACCGGATACTGATGATAGAATTCGTTGAGCAGGTTATCGACGTTAAAGCTCAGCGTCGCGGTATCTGTCATCTTGTACGCGACGTGCAGGTTCACGAGGTTGTAGCTCTCCGTCGCCAAGTAGTTCACCGGCAAATCATTCTGCGCAGCAACCGCAGCCCAGCGAACCATGGCAGTCAGTCTGCGATCCAGCAGGCGAACGCCGAACGTGGTCACGATCTTGTCGGGCTGAACGTTCACGAGACCAACATTCGTAGTCTGGTTGCGGCCTTTCTGATGTTGACCCGAGAGGCCAGCAAACCAGTTGCCTGCATCGTAGGTGCTCTCGATTTCGACACCTTCGATCCGCGCGCTCGAAATGTTCTGGTACTGATAGAAGTTGAACGTCTGATACACGGCGCTGAAGGCGCCGTAGCCGGTAAGTTCGATGAAGTCTTCGACGTCATTGCGGAACACATTGACCTTCGCGCGGAATGCATCGCCACGCTGGAAGACGTTGTCGAACTTGAAGTTGATGCCGATCTCTTTGTTCTTGCCGACTTCCGGCCGCAGATTGAGATTCTGTGCGAAGCAGAAGAAGCCTGGATTGCCATCTGGGCAGACGAATGCGCCCGGTCCGCCGCCGGTCGGGTGTGCGCCGATTACAAGAGATTCTGTAAGCGTGGGTGAGCGGTAGCCTTCGGCGTAGCTGCCATAAGGTGTCACGCTCTGCGCTGGGAACAAGCCGACGGTGATCTTCGGCGAGAAGCGCGACTTGTCGTTCTCGACGCCGCCTGCGCTGAATTGATACTGATCGTAACGGCCCGCAGCGATGAACTCGAGCAGTCCGCCATAGGTACCTTTCCACTGCAAGAAACCGCCGAATACATTGCGGTGTCCGCCGGGCGTCGTCAGGTCACCGGTGCCGCGCGGATCGAAGGTGGAAACCTGATCGGTGAAGAAATCGCCGCCGATCGTGATCGCGTGCTTCCAGCCTGCAAACTCGAAACGGGACGTATTGTTGAGGTCGATGCCAAGCGTGTCGAGCAGGAACCCGCGTCTATCGCCAATACAACCCGTAATGTTGTTGCCCGGCGCGATGCCACCGCAATATGCGGAGTTTGTCGTCGTCGTGTGCGCAATTTTCAACTGGTTCGTGTCGGTGCGGTTCCAGTAGATATTGCCGTCGAAATTGAACAGACGGTCTTCCGGTTTGTCATAGCGCCAGCGTGCATTGACCGTGAAGTTCTGCGTTTCGGTTGCGTAGATCGACGTACCGCCGAGCGGCGGACGAGGCGGCTGACCGAAATTGTACTGACTGTCGTTAAAGAGGCCGCCGATCGTGATCTTGTGGCCGTCGGCAGGCATGAAATTGGCCTTGAGCAGTCCGCTTGTAACCTGCTGCCAGCTATTCTGGACCAGGACTCCGCTACCATCTTTGTAGTTCGACTGATCGCGATGCGAGATACCGGCGATCACATCACCGTTCGCGGTTCTTGACGCTGCGAACGTCGAGATCTGTCCGTAACCCGTATTGCTGCCAGCGCCGAGATTCGTTTCGACGGCCCAAAGCTGGTTTGGCTTCAGGATGTCGGATGCTTCTTTCGTGCGGAAAGCGACGACACCGCCGATCGCACCGCTGCCGTAAATATTCGCAGTCGGGCCACGAACAACATCTACACCGCCGATCATTTCCGGGTCGAGATAGAACATACCGTTGGCAAAGTGACCGGTGCGCTGGGAGTTTTGCCGTGCGCCATCGATCAGGACGGCAACGCGTCCAAAGTCCTGCAAGCCGCGAATATTGATCGAACCTGAGGGTTCGTCAGCACGATCCTGAAAAGTAACGCCAGGTGTAGTGATGAACAGTTGCGAGGCGCGGCTCGGCAGAATCTGATTGATCTGGTCC
>JAKFYO010000248.1 GCA_021730825.1 Hyphomicrobiales bacterium | reverse complement strand
CTGATGCAGAGCGTGATGAACGCGTCCTTCGGCATCTATTTCCCGAAATTCACCGGCACGATTTATGAGCTCTTGTCGGCGCCGATTTCTTTCGTGGAAATCGTAATCGGCTATGTGGGGGCGGCTGCGACCAAGTCGATCATCCTCGGTCTCATTATTCTTGCGACCTCATATCTGTTCGTGCCGGTGCGGATCGCGCATCCGTTCTGGATGATCGCGTTTCTGGTGCTGACGGCGGTTACCTTCAGCCTGCTCGGCTTTATCATCGGCATCTGGGCCGACGGCTTCGAGAAATTGCAGGTCGTGCCGTTGCTCATCATCACGCCGCTAACCTTCCTCGGCGGCGCGTTCTATTCGGTCAACGTGCTGCCGCCGTTCTGGCAGGTGGTCACGTTCTTCAACCCGATCGTCTATCTGATCTCCGGGTTCCGCTGGAGCTTCTATGAAGTCGCGGATGTAAACGTCGCGATCAGCCTCGGCATGACGCTGGCGTTTCTTGCCGCCTGCATCGCGATCATCTGGTGGATTTTCAAAACCGGTTACCGGCTGAAGAATTGATACTTTTTTGTCCGGACACACTCGCCGGTCGCTTGCTCAAATCCTTTTTTTGGTGGTTCAATCCGCCGGTTCGTAAGGATTCCCATCCCCCGTATGGAGGATAAGGCATAGGGCAATGCGATGGATTTTAAAGACTCGGTCGCCATTCAGTTGATTGAAGACAAGCTCGGCTGCGGCTTCTGGAAACGGAAAGTCGGCGCCGACGAGATGCAGTGGTCGCGCGGCCTGTTCAGGCTTTACGGACGCGATCCGGAAAGAGAGCGCGCTTCCTATACGTTGATGCGGCAAACGCAGCATCCGGAAGACCGGCTGACGTTCGACAAGATCGACGGCAATGTGCGGGCCGGCACGTTGTTCGACCGCGAGTACCGCGTGGTGCTGCGCGACGGCACGACGCGAAGGCTCGCGCATCGCGGGCAGGTGATTTTCAATTCGAAGGGCCAGCCCGATTTCGACGTTGCGGTGGTCTGGGACGTCGCGGATCGCAAGCCGTTGCTCGAGGAAGTTCTGGCCGAAGAGCGCCGGGTAAAGCTTATCCTCGAAGCGCTCGATCTGTTCATTCGTGTCCTGCAAACGGGCGGCCTTGATGTCGATCCGGTGGTGGCGGAAGCGCGGCTTCTCGCCTCGTTGAATTACAGGCACTGAGAAGAGCGAAGCCGCAAAACAAAAAAACCCCGGCCTTTCAGCCGGGGTTTTCGTTTTAGCCTTGCGCCATGCTGCCGCCATATTGCAGGAATATAGTCCTAGTTATTCCCGCTCACCAAAGGGGCGCTTCGCGGGCGTCGTGATAGCGGAGCGGGAGGCGGCGCTTCTGCGCGTGCTTTCGCAAAGCGCATGCAGGAGCGGCGTCAAGGCACCGCCCGGCGAGACTAGACTCGCCTGCCGGGAGCACGGCTGACGGAGTAGCGTTCTTTGTGGAGCGCTGCACGAAAAGCGCGGCTTGACGCTGTCGAAGACGCCGGGACGGAGTGCCGCAAGGCGTGCGTTTCGCTGAACAAGCGATACGCGACATAAGGACGAAGTTTGCGCCTCGCGGCGCTCCGTCCCCCTTCTTTTCATCATCCGGGCTTTGGAGAGTCGCGGAAAGGAGAGCTATTGGAAAAATCACAGACCTTAATGTTCGTCATGCCCGGCCTTGTGCCGGGTATCCACGCCTTCTTTGCTTTGATGCCGAAAAGTCGTGGATGGCCGGGACAAGCCCGGCCATGACGATAAGTGTGGAGAAACGCGATGCGCTCCGCCTCCTCAGCAACATGTTCTGCCTCGCGCAGTTCTGCGATCGCGCGGCGTGCAAGCGCGCGGGTGAGTGCAGGGGAAACGCCGAGCGCTGTCTCGCGCTCTATTCGGAATGTGTGGCGCTGGAAGCGCGCGAATTCGTCGTCGAACTCATGACCTCGCGCGAGTTGGGCTATTCGTTCGAGGAAGCGATGCGGAGGGATAAGGAAGGGGTGAAGGAGTTTGCGGCGTGGATTTCAGAATGAATCTATTTTTTCTTCTTTTGGCGTTTAATACGTTCGGCGCGAGATTTCTTTCTCGTCGCCTTGCTTTTGTGATCGCGTTGGCGGTCGGATGGCGGATAATCCGGCAGCAAATCGTTTCGAGACAGAAACTCGTAAAGGTCCAATCCGGCCCAATAAATATAGTCGGCCTCTTGCTTCAGTTTACCGGCGTCAATCGCCGTCATTTTCATCGCATAAGTTTCTCGTGCGCTCTCCTCGATGATAAACGTTAAGTTGTCTGAAGGGTCGCGGCACCACGAGCAATGCGCAATCCTGTTGCGCTCAGCAAAGCCTGCTTTGCAATTTTCTAAAAGCGCGTCGAGTTCGTCTAAATCATCGACTTCATCAAGTTTAATTTCTGCGACGGCTTTGAGTACGTCGAAGCGTAGTGGAGCCGTCATATGAGTTGTCAATGCGCCGCCATATTCCATATCAATTCCAAGGCATCCCGCGATGGCTTGTTTGGTGATATTTTCTGTTTGAGCTGCGTTAGCAACGATGAGTCCAATAGACTCAAGTATCTCCTTCGGCAGGTTTCGCGGCTCGAAGTCGTAAACTTTTATGGGCACCACCTTGGTTCTCCAACGGCTAAAGTCGCAACGATACTCTATGGCACCACCCAAACAAAAATCCCGCCACATCCTCATTCGTCATTGCCGGGCTTGACCCGGCAATCCATCGAGCCTCTCAGCTTGTGGAAATACTTCATGGATGGCCGGACCAAGTCCGGCCATGACGAGGAAAAAGAAACGAAAGCGGTGTCCCAAACAAAAACCCCGCCACATGGGCGGGGTTTTGAATCTTGTATGCGAGAAGAATTACGCCGAGATGCGTTCGTCCGCGTCGGTCGGCTCGCGCAGCACATAGCCGCGGCCCCAGACCGTCTCGATGTAGTTCTTGCCGTTCGGCCATTCCTGCGCCTTCGAGGCGTTCGCGAGCTTCTTGCGAAGTTTGCAGATGAACACGTCGATGATCTTCAGTTCCGGCTCGTCCATGCCGCCATAGAGATGGTTCAAGAACATCTCTTTCGTCAGCGTGGTGCCCTTGCGGAGCGAAAGCAGCTCCAGCATCTGGTATTCCTTGCCGGTCAGGTGCACGCGCGCGCCGTCGACTTCGACCGTCTTCTGGTCGAGGTTCACGACGAGGTCGCCGGTGTTGATCACCGACTGGGCGTGACCCTTCGAGCGGCGCACCACCGCGTGGATGCGTGCGATCAGCTCGTCCTTGTGGAATGGTTTGGTGAGATAGTCGTCGGCGCCGAAGCCGAGACCCTTCACCTTGTCCTCGATGCCGGCGAGGCCCGACAGGATCAAAATAGGCGTTTTGATCTTGGCTACCCGCAGCGACTTCAGAACTTCATATCCGGACATGTCCGGGAGGTTCAGATCGAGGAGGATGATGTCGTAGTCATAGAGTTTACCGAGATCGACCCCTTCTTCGCCAAGGTCGGTCACGTAAACATTGAAACTTTCGGACTTCAGCATCAATTCGACGCTTTTCGCCGTCGCGCTGTCGTCTTCGATTAGCAGAACGCGCATGCCAATCCCCTATCCAAGGCCTCTATTGGGGGACAAATCTCACTCCAGACTCGCCCCGCCTGCGTGCCTGGACTGACTCATTCTCGACGCGACGCTAACCAGCAATGGTTAACAGATTCTATTTCTGTCCCACAAGCGCGGCCCGTGAAAATATTCGCGAATCGCCGTAAGTTACTGGCAGTTCGGAATTTTTCTCAAACCGGCTGGTTAAAGTACGACTTCAAGAAGCCAGACCAAGCGACTCCCTTGAATTAAGCCCGCATCCTGCGTGCTCTTCGATCCAAGGCATGACCTGATCATTAACGAAGCCGGTAAAGATAGGGTAAAGAAGGACTTGGCCCGTTAAGCGGTGATTCTCCATGAAGGCCCTGGCGGAACAGATCGCGGAACTCGATGGAGCCCTGATTTATGGGCGTGTTGCGGGCGTCCGGGGCCTCATGATCGAGGTCGCGGGGCCGGTTCACGCCATGCCGGTCGGGGCCCGTTTGACCATCGAAACAGGCGTTAACGGCGGGGTGCCCTGCGAGGTGATCGGATTCGCCGGCGAGAATGCCGTCGTGATGCCGTTTGCGGCGGTCGAGGGCGTCCGGCGCGGTTGCCGGGCCATTGTCTCGCAGGCGGCGGCGGCCGTGCGCCCCTCCAACGCCTGGCTGAGCCGGGTCGTGAATGCGCACGGCCAGCCGGTGGACGGCAAAGGTCCGCTTAAATCCGGAGCATCGCCATATTCCTTCCGCGCGCCGCCTCCGGCCGCTCATACAAGACGGCGGGTCGGCGGGCCGCTCGATCTCGGCGTGCGCGCGCTCAATACCTTTGCCACCACCTGCAAGGGGCAGCGGCTCGGCATCTTCGCGGGCTCCGGCGTCGGCAAGTCGGTGCTGCTCTCCATGCTCGCCCGCTACACGGCCTGCGATGTCGCGGTCATCGGCCTCGTCGGCGAGCGCGGCCGCGAGGTGCAGGAATTTTTGCAGGACGATCTTGGCGAAGAAGGCTTGAAGCGCTCGGTGGTCGTGGTTGCGACCTCTGACGAGCCTGCGCTTATGCGCCGGCAGGCGGCGTTGCTCACGATGGCAATCGCCGAGTATTTCCGCGACGAAGGAAAAGACGTTCTTCTCCTGATGGACTCGGTGACGCGCTTTGCCATGGCCCAGCGCGAGATCGGTCTTGCCGGCGGCGAGCCGCCGACCGCGAAGGGCTATACGCCGACCGTGTTCTCCGAATTGCCCCGCTTGCTCGAGCGGGCAGGGCCAGGGCCTGACCAGGGCACGATCACGGGCCTCTTCACTGTGCTGGTCGATGGCGACGACCACAACGAGCCGGTGGCCGATGCCGTGCGCGGCATCCTCGATGGGCATATCGTCATGGAGCGGGCGATCGCGGAGCGCGGAC
>JAKFYO010000015.1 GCA_021730825.1 Hyphomicrobiales bacterium | reverse complement strand
CAACATAAAGCCCTGCCCGTCGTAATAGGTGACGCCTGCGAAGGTCAGGCCCTCGGACTCGCGACCCAAAGTCCAGGTCGAGTTGCGCGAGAGAATGTCGATCTTGTTCGCCTTCAGCGCATCGAAGCGTTCACTCGCATTTAGCGGAACGTAAGTGACCTTGTTGGGATCGTCGAAAATCGCCGACGCAATCGCGCGGCAGAAATCGACGTCAAAGCCGCTCCACTTGCCCTTGCCGTCGTTCTCCGAAAAGCCCGGAAGACCCTGGCTGACGCCGCACACGAGCGAGCCGCGATCTTTCACCGCCTTCAGCGTTTGCGCGTCCGCGGCCGTTCCGGCAACGGCGAGCAGCAATGCCGCGCCAAGTGATGCTTTGAATTTTGACATTACCTATTCCTCGCTCACATCGCCGGGGCGTGCTTAACGATCACGCGCGTGCCGACGGGAACGCGGTCGAACAGATCGACCACGTCGTTATTGACCATGCGAAAACAACCTGACGACACCGCATGCCCGATGGTGTGCGGCTGGTTGGTGCCGTGAATGCGGTAGATCGTGGTGCCGATGTAAAGCGCACGTGCGCCGAGCGGATTACCCGGCCCGCCCGCCATGAAGCGCGGCAGGTACGGCTGGCGCTCAATCATCTCCGGCGGCGGACGCCAGTCGGGCCACTCGGCCTTGCGCGTGATCTTGTGCAGGCCCATCCAGGTGAAACCGTCGCGGCCGACACCGACGCCGTAGCGCAGCGCGCGGTTATTCCCCATCACGAGATAGAGGAAGCGCTCGCTGGTGTGGATGATGAGCGTGCCCGGCTCTTCGTTCGAGCGGAAGAACACGACCTGCTTCTGAAACTGGGGTGACGCCTCTTCCTGCTGGGGAACGACGCCGGGCGTTTCCTCGTCCGGTAATTCGTCTTGCGCCAGAATGACGGAGGGTCCGCGCTGAGACGAGGCGGGCAAGATCGCAACCGCAAGAAGAATTGCCGCGAGACAGCCACTTCGCCAGCCGAATTGCATGAGTCGGTCCTTGTTTTTTGCCAGAATCCGGCAGCCGTTTTGAGCAACGGAACATGCTTCCCGGCGTCGGTAAAGACCGCCAGAAATCACATTATTTTCAATGAATTGAATGGAAGTGGCGGGAGCGACGGGACTCGAACCCGCGGCCTCCGGCGTGACAGGCCGGCGCTCTAACCAACTGAGCTACGCCCCCGAAGGGAGAGAGGCCGGGATAAAGACCGCTACCCCCTTAGTCAAGGCGCTTTCCGGCACGCGAGATGCAAAAAACCCCTGAAAATGGGGCTTTTTGCGTGGCACCCGGAACGAGAATCATCTAAACGCCAGCAATTGCAATGTTTCTACGCCGCTTGATGACAAAAGGAGCCCACCATGGCTGACAAGAAGCCGGCGACTGCCCCGACGCACACGTTGAAGCATCTGGCGGCGCAGCTCGCAGAAGATCACCAGCTTTCGAAAAAGCAGAGTGAAGCGATCCTCAACGATCTCGTTTCGCTGATCACGAAGTTGCTGAAGAAGGGCGACCGCGTCCGCATGAGCGGCCTCGGCATCCTTCAGGTCCGCAAGCGCGCAGCCCGCATGGGCCGCAATCCTGCGACCGGCGAAGCGATCCAGATCAAGGCGTCCAAGAAGGTCGCCTTCCGCGCCGCCAAGGAACTGAAAGAAGCGGTCTAAGCTTCTTCGGCTCGAAGACGGACTAAGAGTTAGAGCGGCGACGTGCTTTTTGCGCGTCGCCGTTTTATTTTCGCTGCTGATCGGCATCGGCCGGTTAGCGCCCAGAGGAACATCCGATGCGGCAGCACGTTTCCTTCCGAAGGAGACACCCAATGAAATGGAAACTTGTTTTATCCGGAACCTTGATGGCCGCTTATCTCGTCACTGCCGCACACGCTCAGCAGGGATCGCGATCGGATGCATGGTGCCGCGACATGCCGCTGGATCGCGGCACGGTACAAATCTGTCAGGCGTTCACCTATCAGCAGTGCATGAACTCCCGTGTTGCGAACGAGAGGTGCTACCCGAATCCGAGACACGGGCGCCGGTAAACCTGATCCGAGATGAGATTGGTGCGCGCTGACGGGCTCGAACCGCCGACCCTCTCGGTGTAAACGAGATGCTCTACCAGCTGAGCTAAGCGCGCTTGCCGGGGCGCCCGTTTACGACGCGCGCCCTTCCCGATCAACCACCCGCCTCTCAGCGATTAACGGCGTCCTTGAGCCCCTTGCCGGCCGAGAATTTGGGCGCCTTCGACGCCGGAATCTGCACCGGCTCGCCGGTGCGCGGATTGCGCCCTTCCCGCGCCGCGCGGTTGGCAACCGTAAAGGTTCCGAACCCGATGATCTTCACTTCATCGCCCGCCTTCAGCGCCTTGGTGATGAGATCGAATGTGGTCTCGACCGCGGCGGTCGCCTGAATACGGGTAAGATTCGAGACTTCCGAAACCTGAACGATCAGATCGTTTTTGGTCATTTCGAGCTTCCTTCCCTGCCTTCTAAATCGCCGGACTCCCCAATCCGGTATTCCGGTGAGGTTCTGCCATTCGCTCCGAAATGCAAGCGCCATCCCTAGAACTGGGGAGGGATTTGCACCGGAACCTTGAAAAGCAACACCCGCGGCAGGTGATCCCGCCGCGGGTGCATGATTGCGGTCTGCTCAGTGCGCGATGACGGAAGACGAGTCGTCCTCGACGACCGGCTTGGCGTTAGCTGCTTCCGCCGCCTCGTCCCATTCGATCGGCTCGGGCTTGCGCACCAGCGCGTGCTTCAGCACCTCGTCCATCCGCGACACCGGCACGATCTCGAGACCGCCTTTGATCTGATCCGAAATCTCGGTCAGGTCTTTCGCGTTCTCTTCCGGGATCAGCACCTTCTTGATGCCGCCGCGGTGCGCCGCAAGGAGCTTCTCCTTGAGGCCACCAATGGGTAGCACCCGGCCGCGCAGCGTGATCTCGCCGGTCATCGCAACGTCGCGGCGAACCGGAATGCCGGTCATCACCGAAACGATAGCGGTGACCATCGCGACACCCGCCGACGGCCCGTCCTTCGGGGTTGCCCCTTCCGGCACGTGGACGTGGATGTCCCGCTTCTCGAACAGCGGCGGCTTGATGCCGAAGTCGATTGCGCGCGAGCGGACATAAGACGCCGCCGCCGAGATCGACTCCTTCATCACGTCACGCAGGTTGCCGGTGACCGTCATCTTGCCCTTGCCGGGCATCATCAGGCCTTCGATCGTGAGCAGTTCGCCGCCCACTTCGGTCCAGGCAAGACCGGTGACCACACCGGTCATATCCTCATGCTCGGCTTCGCCGTAGCGATACTTCGGCACGCCGAGATAGGTCTCGAGGTTCTCGGCGGTGACCGAGGCCTTGGCCTTGTTCTCGGTGATCAGTTCCTTCACGCCCTTGCGGATCACGGTCGCAAGTTCGCGCTCGAGCGAACGTACGCCCGCTTCGCGGGTGTAGCGGCGGATGATGGTGAGCAGCGCGTCGTCGCTGATCGACCACTCTTCCGGCTTCAACCCGTGCTTGGCGGTGACGGACGGGATCAAGTGCTTGCGCGCGATCTCGACCTTCTCGTTCTCGGTGTAACCCGCAATCCGGATCACTTCCATACGATCGAGCAACGCCGGCGGAATGTTCAGCGTGTTGGCCGTGGTTACGAACATCACGTTCGAGAGGTCGTAGTCGACCTCAAGATAGTGGTCCGCGAACGTCGAGTTCTGCTCGGGGTCGAGAACCTCGAGCAATGCCGACGACGGATCGCCGCGGAAGTCCGCGCCCATCTTGTCGATTTCGTCCAACAGGAACAGCGGGTTCGACTTCTTCGCTTTCCGCATCGACTGGATGATCTTGCCGGGCATCGAGCCGATGTAGGTACGGCGGTGACCGCGGATTTCCGCTTCGTCACGCACGCCGCCGAGCGACACGCGCACGAATTCGCGCCCCGTGGCCTTCGCGATCGACTTGCCGAGCGAGGTCTTGCCGACGCCAGGCGCGCCGACGAGGCATAGGATCGGGCCGGAGAGCTTGTTCGCGCGCTGCTGGACCGCAAGATACTCGACGATGCGTTCCTTGACCTTCTCGAGGCCGTAGTGGTCGTTGTCGAGAATGTCCTGTGCGAACTTGAGGTCCTTCTTGACCTTGCTCTTGTTGTTCCAGGGGATCGACAAGACCCAGTCGAGATAGTTGCGGACAACGGTCGCTTCCGCGGACATCGGCGACATCTGGCGGAGCTTTTTCAGCTCGTGCATCGCCTTGTCGCGCGCTTCCTTCGTCAGCTTGGTGCGCTTGATCTTGTCTTCGAGTTCCTGAAGTTCGTCCTTGCCGTCCTCGTCGCCGAGTTCTTTCTGGATCGCCTTCATCTGCTCGTTGAGGTAATACTCGCGCTGCGTCTTCTCCATCTGGCGCTTGACGCGCGTGCGGATGCGCTTCTCGACCTGCAAGACCGAGATTTCGCTTTCCATCAGCGAGAGCACTTTTTCGAGGCGAGCGGAGACACTCGTCAGCTCGAGCACCGCCTGCTTGTCGGCGATCTTGACTGCGAGATGCGAAGCCACCGTGTCGGCGAGCTTCGAATGCTCGTCGATCTGCGAGACCACGCCGACAACCTCCGGCGAGACCTTCTTGTTCAGCTTCACGTAATTCTCGAATTCGTTGACGACCGAACGCGCCATCGCTTCGACTTCGACCGGCTCGCTTTCGTCGGCGGGCAGCGTGGCCGCTTCCGCCTCGAAATATTCCGGACGGTCGGTGTAGTTCGCGATGTTCGCGCGCTCGACGCCCTCGACGAGCACCTTCACGGTGCCGTCTGGCAATTTCAGAAGCTGCAACACGGACGCGAGCGTACCGACCTTGAAGATCGCATCGGCCTTCGGCTCGTCGTCGCTCGCATTCATCTGGGTCGCGAGGAGAATATAGGTGTCGTTCTTCATCACCTCTTCGAGCGCGCGGATGGATTTCTCGCGGCCGACG
>JAKFYO010000204.1 GCA_021730825.1 Hyphomicrobiales bacterium | reverse complement strand
CACCGTTGTCGTGATTGGGCCCGGCGGCACAATTCTTAATCGCCATCGCAAGCTGATGCCAACCAATCCCGAGCGCATGGTCTGGGGCATGGGCGATGCATCGGGCCTGAAAGTCGTCGATACGCCAGCAGGCCGCGTCGGCTCGTTGATCTGCTGGGAAAATTATATGCCGCTCGCGCGCTACGCGCTCTATGCGCAAGGTATCGACATCTATGTTGCGCCGACGTGGGACACCGGGGAGAGCTGGCTCGCCACCATGCGCCATATCGCGAAGGAAGCGGGCTGCTGGGTGATCGGCACTTCGACCGCGATGCAAGGCAGCGACATGCCCGCGGATTTTCCCGAGCTGCGAAAACTTTTCGACGAGAAGGAATGGATCAATGACGGCGACGCTGTCGTGATCAAGCCCTTCGGGGCTATCGCCGCGGGACCGATGCATCGCGAAAAAGGGATTCTGTATTCGGAGATCGACGCCGAGGCCGCGCGGCGCTCGCGCAAATCCCTCGATGTATCGGGACACTACTCGCGTCCCGATCTATTCAAATTCTCTGTCGACCGCCGGCCGAAGAGTCCGGTTGAATTTGAGGACTGATACTTTGGTGCGGGCGCCCGGACTCGAACCGGGAATACTGCTTGAGATCAGAACGCACGCCGAATCTATTTTTTTGAATTGAAGCGCAACGCTTCGACCAAAAGACTGAAGGCGCGAGTCGGTTGCCTACGGCTCGGATAATAAAGGTGATACCCCGGAAAAGGTGGACACCAGTCATCAAGTACGCGCTTAAGCAAACCTGACTTGATTTGAGACTGAACCTGATCCTCAGTAACGTATGCAAGTCCCAGGCCTTTCAGTGAGGCATCCACAGACAGGATGTTGTTGCTGAAAACCAGCGGCCCATCCACGCGAACGTTCACGTCACGGCGCTTCTTCTCGAACTCCCAAATTTGCAAGCCGCCGTAGGTCGGCATGCGAACATTGATGCAAGAATGAGAAGTGAGATCTTGCGGAGTCAGCGGTGCTTTACGCTTCTTGAAGTACTCTGGAGATCCGACAACTGCCATGCGCATGTCGGGGCCGATGCGAACAGCAATCATGTCTTTTGCGACCTGCTCGCCCATGCGGACCCCCGCATCAAATCGTTCCGCAACAATATCGGTAAGTCCCGCGTCCGATACGATTTCGAGTTTTATATCGGGATGAGTTCTCACCATCGCGGAGAGTTTAGGCCAGAGTATCGTGCGGGCTGAATGATCGCCCGCCGTTATACGGATAGTTCCGCTTAAAGATTGCCGCGCGTCGCCAAGCTGCGCGACCGCCGCGTCGATTTCGTCGAAATGCAGCGCGATTGACTGAAACAATCGCTCTCCCGCCTCTGTTGGTGAAACACTCCGTGTCGTGCGTGTAAGCAATCGAACCCCAAGCCGGGTTTCGAGGCCGCGCATCGTGTGGCTGAGCGCTGAGGTTGAAACGCCGAGTCTGGCCGCAGCCCTCGTGAAACTTTTTTCACGAGCGACTTCCAGAAAAGCGATCAAATCGTTGGAATTGTAATCGCGCATTATTGAGCCCTGCTCAACATAGTATGATTTATTTATGCGCTAGTAACAACAGTAAAAGGCTCTAATTTATGGTGTGAACACTCCATGCGGTAAACAAGTACGAGGAAGCGATGATAGAAGAAAACACTATTAAGAAAGGCCGCCGTGCGTTTCTTGCCACTGCCGCAGTCATGGCGGCCATGCCTGTTCTGAGCGGTATTCCCGTTCACGCTCAGGCGCAGCCTGCCCCTAAAGCCAATTTAACTTCAGCAGCGCGTGCACTCGGGCGGCGAAAGCTGGGCGCTCTGGAAGTTTCGAGCATCGGCCTTGGCGTGCAGAACATGAGCCGCACTTACCAGACCACCATTCCTAACCGCCAGGAGATGCACAGGATTATCCGAAGCGCTTTCGAGCGTGGCGTCACACTTTTTGACGCCGCAGAAGCTTACGGTCCGCATGAAGTGGAGCGCATTCTTGGCGAAGCGGTCGCGCCATTTCGGAATCAGATTCAAATCGCAACCAAGTTTGGCTGGGATATCGATCAGGAAACGGGTGTGCGCCGGCCGAAAACAAAAAGCGATCCTGCGCACATCAAAGTTGTTGTGAACAATATGCTCAAGAGGCTGCGCACTGACCGCATCGACCTTCTGTACCAGCACCGCGTTGACGTGAAAGTGCCGATTGAGGACGTGGCGGGCGCAGTTAAAGACCTCATGAAAGAAGGCAAAGTTCTTCACTGGGGCTTATCCGAAATGGGCCTTCAGACGCTGCGGCGAGCGCATGCAGCGCTTCCTTTGGCGGCAGTGCAAAGTGAATACTCGATGCTATGGCGCGGACCTGAAGACCGTGTTCTCGCAATGTGCGAGGAGCTTGGCATTGGCTTCGTGCCTTGGAGCCCGCTTGGCGTCGGTTTCATGGCGGGCGCTATCGACACGAGAACACGATTTGCCGAAGGCGATATCCGCGCTATCGAAACGCGATTCACTCCCGATAATATTGCTCACAACCTTGCGCTGGTCGCGCTCGCGCGAAAATGGGCCGAGCGAAAGAAGGCCACGCCGGGTCAGATATCGCTTGCATGGCTCATGGCGCAGAAGCCGTGGATCGTGCCTATTCCCGGCACCACGCAAATGGCGCACATGCTGGAAAATACGGCCTCGACGAAAGTCACATTCAGCGCGTCCGAACTTACTGAACTGAACAAAGAAGTCGCTGCAATTCAGGTCCGTGGCGAGAGATTACCGCCAGCTGTCCAAGCATATTCCGGACTGGAAGCACCGACGCCGTAAATGGACAGTGATCAGGTCCAAAAGAAAAAGGAACTCGACCATGCTTAAAGCCATGACGTTGGCTGTTTTGCTGGCTCTGTCTGGCATCGCCCCCGCCGCAGCACAGCAATCCTACGGTACTTCGTTGTCGCTCGAGCATGCCAAGAAAATACTGGCGGCAGCCGAAGCCGAAGCGATCAAGAATAACTGGCAGTCTGTTATCGCGATTGTAGATGCAACCGGGCATTTGCAGCTTCTGAGCCGGATGGACAATGCACCATATGGCTCTATCAAGATTGCAATCGGCAAAGCCGAAGCCGCATTCAATTTCCGCATGTCAACGAAATTGCTTCAAGACCGGGTGAACTCCGGCACGGCGATGCACCTCCTGTCGTCGGGAGCGACGTTGATTGAAGGCGGACTTCCTTTGGTTGTTAATAGCAAGGTTGTAGGGGCGATTGGCGTTTCGGGCGGCACCACTTCGCAAGACGCACAAGTAGCGAAAGCTGGTCTAGACGCTCTTCAGTAGTGCCGGACTATCGTAAAACTTGAAGCTATAAACGGCCACCGCGCGAAGCCATCAGCGCGAATTAGATGCCCTGAAACAAGTCCGCTAACCAGTCGAGTTCGCTTCAAACACAATAAGAGCCTCAAGCAAGTCCTGCTTCAGAATCAAACCAAAAAAAGAACTGGTGCGGGCGCCCGGACTCGAACCGGGACAGAGGTTTCCCTCCGAGGGATTTTAAGTCCCTTGCGTCTACCATTCCGCCACGCCCGCGAACCGCGGGGACCATAATCGCGGGCCCTGCCCACTTGCAACCAAAGTGGGCAAGAACGCCGCTCGCGCGCACGAAAAAATCGCCTAATATCGGCGAATGTCATGGCATCCCTCGGAAGACCCTCTCCTCGGCGACAAGCGCTCCTGCGATGCGCTCGAACTCGTCATCGTCCCGCGTGCGCGCGACCTCGGCGGCTTTGAAGTCCGCCGCGCGCTGCCGCACGGCAAGCGCCAGATGGTCGGCCCCTTTATCTTCTTCGATCAGATGGGGCCGGTGCAGTTCATCCCCGGCCAGGGCATGGACGTGCGCCCGCACCCGCATATCGGTCTGGCCACGGTCACGTATCTCTTCGACGGCCGCATCATGCATCGCGACAGCGAGGGCAACGCGCTCGAGATCACGCCCGGCGCGATGAACCTGATGACCGCGGGCAGCGGCATCGCGCATTCCGAGCGCACGCCCGGAGACGCGCGCAACTCCGGCATGAAGATGTCCGGCATCCAGAGCTGGATTGCGCTGCCGAAGCTCGCCGAAGAAATCGCGCCGTCGTTTCAGAATTTTCAGGCCGACCGGCTACCCGTCATCGAAGACGGCGCGTTACGCGCGCGCGTTGTCGCTGGAAAAGTTTTCGGAAAAAGCTCGCCCGTCGGCATGCACTCCGACTGGTTCTATGCCGAGGTCGTACTCGACGCGGGAGCAACCGCTCCGCTCGACGCCGATCATGAAGAGCGCGCGATCTATGTAGTCGAAGGCGAAGTCGAAATCGCGGGCGACAAATTCGAAGGCCCTCGCCTGCTGATCTTCCGCCCCGGCGACAGGATCACCGTCCGGGCACTGCGCTGGACCCGCATGATGTTCTTGGGCGGTGCTGCGCTCGAAGGCCCGCGTTACATCTGGTGGAATTTCGTCCACTCGAGCAAAGAGCGCATCGAGCAGGCAAAAGAAGATTGGAAGACCGGCCGCTTCAAGCAGGTGCCCGACGAGACCGAATTCATTCCACTGCCTGAGCGCTAAACAAAACAAATAAACTACCAAGGAAACGCCAAATGCTTTTCGAGACAACGATTGCCGGAAGTCTGCCCAAGCCCGCGTGGTTAGCCGAGCCGAACAAACTCTGGGCGCCGTGGAAACAATCCGGTCAGGCGCTTCTTGACGCCAAGCGCGACGCGACCGTGCTCGTTCTGAAAGAGCAGGAAGACGCGGGCATCGATATCGTCACCGAAGGCGAGCAGTCGCGCCAGCATTTCGTGCATGGCTTTCTGGAGAAAGTCGAAGGCATCGATTTCGCGAACAAGGTCGAGATGGGAATCCGCGCCGACCGCTATAAGGCGATGGTGCCGCAGGTCGTGGGCGAACTGAAGCTCAAGGGCCGCGTGCACGAATTCGAGGCGCGCGTCGCACGCGCGCACACC
>JAKFYO010000278.1 GCA_021730825.1 Hyphomicrobiales bacterium | reverse complement strand
GCGCCCTTCAATTCTTCGAGACCCGGGAGGTCCTCGACCTGATCGAGGCCGAAATGCACGAGGAACTGTTCGGTGGTGCCGTAAGTGACGGGTCGGCCCGGCGCCTTGCGGCGGCCACGCAGGCGCACCCAGCCAGTTTCGATCAGCACGTCGAGCGTGCCTTTGGAGATCGTGACACCACGGATTTCTTCGACCTCGGCACGCGTCACCGGCTGATGATAGGCGACGATGGCGAGCGTCTCGATCGCGGCGCGCGAGAGCTTGCGCGGCGGCGGGGTATCGCGCGCGATGCGATGACCCAGATCGGAGGCCGTGCGCAGCGCCCACTTGCCGGCAACACGAACCAAGTTCACGCCGCGGATCGCGTAATGGTCGCCAAGTTTTTTGAGTTCTTCCTTCAGGTCCGCGTCTTCAGGCAGACGTGACGCAAGCAGCTTCTCATCCACCGGGTCGGTGGCGGCAAACAGGATTGCCTCCAGCACGCGCTGGTTTTCGTCAGCCTGCATCTCAGGCTCCGAGCCAACAATCTTGAGCGGCGGCTTGCGCAACGCGGTCACTGCTTGGTCTCCACTACTTGCAATTCAGGCCTCGGTTCCGAGCGGCGTTTCAACCACAACGGAGCAAAGGGTGATTCTTGTTGAAGATCGAGATGCCCCTCTTTGACCATTTCGAGAGAGGCGGAAAAGCTTGAGGCCAACACGGTCGTACGCATCGACGGCTCGACCAGATAGTCGATGAGGAAGGTGTCGAGCCGGGTCCAGTCTTGGCTCACTCCGACCAGCCGTTCAAGCGCCTCGCGCGCTTCTTTCAACGACCAAACGACGCGTTGTTGCACCGTATGCCTGGCAAGCGCCTTCTTCTGACGCTGAAGCGCGTAAGCGGACAACAGATCGTAGATCGTCGCCGTAAACTGCTGCGGCTCGAGCGGATCGTTTTCCTCTGGCATGCCGCGCGCAAAGAACTCGGTGCCGAGTTTGTCGCGGGTCATGAGCCCGGCGCCGGCGCGGCGGATCGCTTCGAGATGCTGCAGGCGTGCGGCGAGATCGGCGGCGAGATCGGCGGCGGAAGGTTCTTCGGGACCGGCAGCTTCGGGCAGCAGCAAGCGCGACTTCAGGTAAGCGAGCCATGCCGCCATAACGAGATAGTCGGCTGCGACTTCGATCCGAAGGTCGCGAGCCTGACGAATAAATTCCAGATATTGCTCGGCGAGCGCGAGAATGGAGATCTTCGCGAGGTCCACCTTCTGGGTCCGCGCAAGCATCAAGAGCAGGTCGAGCGGGCCTTCAAAACCGGTGACGTCCACCACGAGCTGTGGCTCGTGGCTCGCGCGTTCCGCTTCCGGCAGTTCGAAGTCGCTGGTTTCCACGCTACTGATTCCGTCTCAAACCGTTTCGATCATAGCGGAAAATCGGCTCCAGGCCTCGGCGGCATCAAGCGGTTTTGGGCCTGCCGCGATCCTATCCAAGGCTTTCTTTGCGCGCTCGGCCGGTTTTCCATTCAAAGGCGGGCTGTTCTCGGCAACCTCGCGCATTTCATCCATCTTGCCGTTGCAGTGGAGCGCGAGATCGCATCCCGCTGCAAAGGCCGCTTTCGTATTTTGACCGATAGTACCGGAAAGTGCCTTCATCGAGACGTCGTCGGTCATGAGCAAGCCGTCGAAACCGATGTGGTTCCGGATCACGTCGCGGACAACCACCGGCGAAATCGTGGCCGGAAGCAGCGGATCAATCGCCTCATAGATCACGTGAGCCGTCATCGCGAGCGGCTGATCGGACAAAAGCCGGAACGGCGCAAAATCCGTTCGCTCCAGTTCGGCGCGTGAAGCGGAAACTCTCGGCAGTTCGAGATGACTGTCGGCCATGGCGCGCCCGTGACCGGGAATATGCTTCACCACCGGCAACACGCCGCCGGCCATCAGCCCCTCGGCGGCCGCACGCGCAAGTGTCGCGACCATATTGGGCTCGCTGCCGTAAGAGCGGTCGCCGATCACGTCATGCGCGCCGGGGAAGCGCAAATCGGCTACCGGCAAGCAATCGACGTTGATCCCAAGCTTCACCAGTTCGTTCGCGATCAGCCGCGCCCCGAGCGTAACCGAGGCCTCGCTTTCCGAAGTCTGCGTCAGCTTCTCGGCGGCGGGAAAGTCTGGCCAATGCGGAGGCCCCAGCCTCTGTACGCGCCCGCCTTCCTGATCGATCAGCACGGGCGCATCTGCGCGGCCAACAAGCTCGCGGTAGCTGCGAGTCAATTCCGTGACCTGTGCGGGATTCTCAATGTTTCGCTTGAAGAGAATCAAGCCCCACGGGCAAGTCTCTGACAGGAAACGTTTTTCCTCTTCAGAGAAAGCTGTCGAAGCACAACCGGCGATGAAGGCGCGAATGGTCATGCGGCGGGGTAAGCGCCCCTGCCTGCCCGGTCAAGAAGGTCTCGAGAAGTAGCTGTTAGTTGCGCGTCTGGACGATGCAGCCCGCGCCCTGCGTCTTCAGGTTCTGGCAGAGCGCATTCGCCTGATCGCGGTTCATCGGGCCTACCATGGCACGATAGAAGGTGCCGCGGTCGCCAAGATCGACCTTGCGGATGTCTGCATTCCGTCCGGCAAAAATCTGGGAATACTGCTGGCGGAGATTGGCCCAGGCGCCCTGCGCCTCTTCTGGCGTCTTATGCGAGGCAACCTGCACGATGTAGTTGCCGCTCGTCTGCGGCGCCGGTGTCGGACCGAGCGAAGCGACATTGCGGTTCGCCGGCGGCACGTTCGAGTTCGGACGGTTCTGCGGCGGGAACGCCTGCGTGTCCGGCTCCTGCTGCGGCGGGTTCGCCTGCAAGTTCATCGGACCGTTCTGTTGCTGCGGATTGGAATTCGGCTGCACGATGCTTCCATCCGGACGCACCGCAATCGTCTTCACGCGCTTCGGTTGCTGATCGACTGCCTGCGGCGGAGACTGCGGCTGTTGCTGCTGTTGCGGCGGCGCGGTGAACTGCGGAGCGCGCTGCACCTGCGGCTGCTGTTGCTGCGGTGACGGCGAATTCGGCTGGGTCAGATCGACCGGCGTTTCTTCGCGGCGCATGACTTTCGTCTGGTCGGCCGCGCCGGAAACGCGATCCTGAATCGGCTTGTTGCTCTGGGGGACCGCCGTCTGCGGCGTGTTGTTCGGCTCGACCTTGGTCGGCACGCTCGACTTCGTGACAACAGCCGCACGCGGCGGCGCGTTGAACACGGTGCGATAGGCGAAGACGCCAAGAAAAGCGACCGCGATCAAACTCGCGATGACGACGCCGGAAACAAGCCAGAAGCCCCAGCCGCGGCCCGGGCGCTGCACATCGTCGTAAATGTCCTCGGCATGATCCGGCAGATAGGCTTCGTCGTCGTATTCCGGATCGTAGTCGTTCTCGTAACCGCGCTGGTACTGATCCCGATAGGCCGGCTGCTGACGGCTGCGCGCGTGGCGCGGCGCCTCTTCCGGCACATAGCCGGTGCGAGGGGCTTCACGGCGGGAGCGCTCGGGCGCTTGCGCAGGACGTGCGGTCTCTTCGGCATAGGCCTCACGGGCGCGCGGCGCGCGTTCGGCAACCGTTCCGGCCGCGCTGCGTCCGTTCGGACGTGGCTGCTGTTCGTAAGCGCGGGCAATAGCGCCATTCGTCCTCGGTGTGGCAGACGGCTGCATCGGGGCACGCGTGGCCGGTCGCGGTGCGGGATAGGCTTCATTGCGCGCCATCTGTGCACGGGCTGGTGCGGCGGCATGGCTTTGCTGATTGCGGTTTTCGGACGAACGCTGCTCAGCCTGACGGCTGCTGCTGCGCGGCTGGGTATAGCTTGCGCCATTGGTGTGCCCGGCCCCGTTTCCGCTCGGACGGCGCTCCGGTGTTACTGAAGGCGCATGGCTCGCGCCATTACCGTTCGGCGCGACACGGCGCGGCTGGACGGCATCGAATTCCTTGAAGGGATCTTCCTGCCCGATCAGACGGGCGAGCTCGGCGAGCGGGTCTTCGCCCCTGCGCATACGCGAGGACGCTACAGCCTGCTGTGGCTGCGATTGCGACTGCCCGTGGCCCCGGGAGGGCCGGTACATGGGGTGTTCGCCCATTTTCTCCCGATCGTTCCTCAAAGTCCGCGCAATACTCATACTAACACTCCGCGCGGAGGGCCGTTAACGCATTTCTTCGGCCGCTCTGACACCTAAAATGGCCAAACCTGAGGCCAAAACACCAACCAAGCCTTTGACGAGACTCAAGCGGGCGATGGTGAATTTAGGGTTATCTTCCATAATGAAGCGTAAATGAGGCGCGTCTTTTCCCTTATTCCATAACGAATGGAAGGAACTAGCGAGGTCGTAGAGGTAGAAAGCGACCCGGTGCGGCTCGTGAAACTCCGCCGCTGCCTCGACCAGCCGGGGCCATTGGGCCAGTTTTTTGATCAGCGCGAGCTCCGCCTCGTCGGTCAGTACGCTCAGATCGGCGCCCGCCAGACTTCCCGGATCGGTGGATAACTCCGGGACCGCCTCCCTCGCATTCCGGAACACCGACTTGCCGCGGGCATGGGCGTACTGGACGTAAAAGACCGGATTTTCCTTAGACTGCTCAATCACCTTGGCCAGATCGAAGTCGAGCTGCGCGTCGTTCTTCCGAAACAGCATCATGAAGCGCACCGGATCGACGCCGACTTCGTCCACCACCTCGCGAAGGGTCACGAAGTCGCCTGCCCGTTTCGACATTTTCACGGGCTCGCCTGCGCGCATCAACCGCACGAGCTGACAAAGCTTCACATCGAGCGCGACATTGCCCGCGCCCAGCGCATTCACCGCCGCGTTCATGCGCTTCACGTAGCCGCCGTGGTCCGCGCCCCAGACGTCGATCAGCGTTTTAAAGCCGCGCTCGATCTTGTCGCGGTGATAGGCCATGTCGGCGGCGAAATAGGTGTAAGTGCCGTCGGATTTTTTCAGCGGACGATCGACGTCGTCGCCGAAGGCGGTCGCGCGAAACAGCGTCTGCTCGCGATCTTCCCAGTCCTGTCT
>JAKFYO010000284.1 GCA_021730825.1 Hyphomicrobiales bacterium | reverse complement strand
ATAAAGTGTATGAGCGCGTCTGGAACACGAAGAAAATCTGATGCCTGAAATTCTTTTCGTAAAAACTTCTTCCCTCGGCGACGTGATCCATCACATGCCCGCCGTCACCGACGCGCGGAAGCGTTCTCCGGACGCGAAAATTTCGTGGATGGTCGAAGAAGCCTACGTCCCGCTCGCGAAATTGCATCCGGGTGTCGATGACGTAATTCCGGTTGCAGTGCGCCGCTGGCGCAAGGCGATCCTGAAGCCTGCGACTTTCAAGAAGACCTGGAACGAAGTCAGCCGCCTCCGCGCGAAATTGAAGCTCAAGCGCTTCGACAAGATCATCGACACGCAGGGCCTCGTGAAAACTGTGGTCCTCGCGAAATGGGCGCGTGGCGAGCGGCACGGCTACGACGCGAAATCCATTCGCGAACCGTTTGCCTCGCGCTTCTATCACGTGAAGCATACGGTCAGCCGCGAACTGCACGCGGTCGATCGTAATCGCGCGCTGACTGCGGCAGCGCTTGGCTATACCGCTGAAGGCAAGATCGACTACGGCATAGACCGCAAACGTATCTCACCCGTCTCGGACGCTCCTTACGCCCTTCTCTTCCATGCCACCGCGCAGGAAAGAAAAGAGTGGCCGGAAGAACGCTGGATCGAAGTCGGCAAGGCCCTGGAAGCCAAAGGCATCACGCCTGTGCTGCCATGGGGCAACGACCGCGAACACGCACGCAGTCATCGCATCAAGAACGCATTGAAGAACGCGCGCGTGCCGGACAAGCAGCCGCTTGGCGAAGTCGCGGGATTGATTGCTGGCGCCACCCTCGTCGTCGGCGTCGACACCGGATTGCTGCATCTCGCGGCTGCCCTCGAGGTGCCGCTGGTTGCAATCTTCATTGCGACCAAGCCGGGGCTCTCCGGACCGGTCAGCAGCGGCGCGATGACCACACTCGGTACCGCGGGCGAGGCGCCCTCGGCTGCCGAAGTGATTGCCGCGATCGAAGCGCTACCGCGTTAGGCGCGGACGATCGCGGGCATCGTTAGCGCCCGCTTCACGGAATCCACGACACGCGACGGCAATACTTCGCGCATGCAGTTGTGATGCTGGAGCGGACAGACGTATTGCATGCAGTATTGGCAATCGAGCAACGGCTCGTGCGTTATGATGTCCGCGACCGGATTGATCGGCGCCCACTTCGCCGGATCGGTCGGACCGAACATGCCGATCGCAGGCACACCGAGCGCCGCTGAAACGTGAAGCAGGCCTGAGTCATTCGCGACAACAGCACTTGCGAGCGACAGCGCAATCACGCCGTCGCTCAGTTTTCCGCCGGTGAAATCGCGCACGCCATTGCCGGCATGATCGAGGATTTCCTTGGCAAACGGCTTTTCATCGGGCCCGCCGATGATCCAGACCTCGACGCCACTCTGTGAAAGCTGCTTTGCGGCTTCTGCGTAATACGCGACCGGCCAGCGCTTCGCCTCGCCCACCGAACCCGGCGCAAGCGCGACAGCTTTCGTGCCTTTCGCGACATTCATGCGTTGCCGCCACTCGTCGGCCTGTGTTTCTGAAACGACAAGCTGCGGCAGCGGCCATTCGCGCGGCAACGCTGCTCCCTTCGGCAGCGCGAGCGCACAGGATTGATCGATCATGCGGTTGTGCTTCTTCTCGTCCCAGCGAATGTCGTTGAGGAGAAGCAGACGCGCCTCGCCGAACACGCCGGTGCGCTCCGGAATTCCCGCGAGCCACGGCGCAAAGGCCGCCTTCCACTTGCGCGGCATGATGAGTGCCGAACCGTAACCTTCTTCGCGGAGCATTTTCGCGAGTGCGAAATTTTCCGAGAACGCTGCCTTCCTGCGCGGAATGTCGAAGGTGATGGCCTTGTGCACGCCCGGCATGAAGGCAGTGAGCGGAGCGGTCAGTTTCGACGCCAGCATGTCCACCGGACGCCCCGGAAAACGCTCGTTCAGCACGCGCACGACCGAATGGCACCGGACGAAATCGCCGATCCACATATAGGGCACGATCAGGATCGGCCGCTGGCCGCTTTCTTTATTCATGACACTTCTTTGAAAAAACTAACGGCGCGGCGCAAGCCTTATGGTGAATCAATCTTAAACATCGTGGAGTGGATTTGGCATTCGCGATCCACTTTCAGCGGGCTCGCCAAGCGAATGCCAAATCCGAAACTCCACGAAATCCTCATATTTGCTAGTGGTCCTTTGATTTTAACATTCGCAAACCAGCCCTGCGAAGCGGGAAGCGAATGTTAAAATCGGACCACTAGCCGAATTCGCTGAAAATCAACCCTATCGTTTAGGGGGACCGAAACCTCGCTCTTGTAATGCTGGCTTCACAAAACAGGGGCAAAGCGGACGGCAGATGTCGATTCTGGTCACAGGCGGCGCCGGCTATATCGGCAGCCACATGGTCCTCGCGCTCTGCGACGCGGGCGAGGAAGTCGTCGTGCTCGACGATCTTTCGACCGGCGTACACGAGAACGTCGATCCGCGCGCGCGCTTCGTATTCGGCGATGTCTCCGATCAGCTGATCGTCATGCGCCTGATCGCGGAGCATCGCATCCGGGCGGTTGTCCATTTCGCTGCGAAAATCGTGGTGCCGGATTCGGTCTCCGATCCGCTCGACTATTATCTGGCAAACACCGTGAAGACGCGTGCGTTGCTTGCATCCGTCACAGCGGCTCGTGTTCCTCATTTCGTGTTCTCTTCGACTGCCGCTGTGTACGGCAATGTCGGACAGGAGCCCGTGAGCGAAGAGGCGCCCGCGGTTCCGGTTTCGCCTTATGGCGCGTCGAAGCTGATGTCTGAGTGGATGCTGCGCGATAGCGCAAGCGCCTACGGACTGAAATATGTCGCGCTCCGTTATTTCAATGTCGCTGGCGCCGATCCGAAGGGCCGCGCCGGACAATCGACGCCACGCGCCACGCATCTCATCAAGGTCGCCTGCGAAACCGCAACCGGCAAGCGCAAGAACATGCAGGTTTTCGGCACGGATTATCCGACCAAGGACGGCACCTGCATCCGCGACTACATCCATGTCAGCGATCTGGTCGCGGCCCACATCAACGCGCTGCGTTATTTGCAGAACGACGGCGACAACGCCGTTCTGAACTGCGGCTATGGCACGGGTTACTCGGTCCTCGATGTCGTGAAAACGGTAAAGCGAATTTCCGGTGTCGATTTCACGGTCACGATGGCACCGGCACGTGCGGGCGATCCCGCTGCGATCGTCGCAAGCGCAAGCAAAATCCGCAGCGCACTCGGCTGGCAGCCCAAGTATAACGATCTCGAAAAGATCGTTCGCCATGCGCTGGCCTGGGAACAGAAGCTTCCGGCGAAATCCGCCGCGGCTTAACCAAACCCGCCTCCAGCTTGCCGCGGACAATGCCGCCGTGGCACAAGCCTCTCGCTGCATGCTGGGAAGCTCTCGATGCATATAACGATGATCGGCGCGGGTTACGTGGGGCTCGTTTCGGGCGCCTGCTTTGCCGATTTCGGGCATCATGTTGTCTGCGTCGATACCGACGCGGCCAAGGTAGATGCGCTGAAGCACGGCAAGATTCCGATTTTCGAGCCCGGCCTCGACGAGATCGTCGCGCGAAACGTCAGCGCCGGCCGCCTCACCTTCACGACCAAAATCGTCGAAGGTCTCGAGAAGGCCGAAGTCGTCTTCATCGCGGTCGGCACGCCCTCACGCCGTGGCGACGGCCACGCCGACATCTCCTACGTGCTCGCCGCCGCGCGCGAAATCGCACAGGCCGCGACGAAGCGGCTGGTGATCGTCACCAAGTCCACCGTGCCGGTCGGCACCGGCGACGAAATCGAAAAAGTTCTCGCTGAGGTAAAACCCAAAGCGAAAATTTCTGTCGTCTCCAATCCGGAATTCCTGCGTGAAGGTGCCGCGATCGAAGACTTCAAGCGCCCCGACCGCATCGTGATCGGCACCGATGATGAGAATGCGCGCGAGGTGATGGCGGCTGTCTACCGCCCGCTCAATCTCAACCAGGCGCCGATCCTGTTTACCGGCCGCCGCACCGCGGAGCTGACTAAGTACGCGGCAAACGCATTTCTCGCGACCAAGATCACCTTCATCAATGAGATGGCGGATCTGGCGGAAAAAGTCGGCGCCAACGTGCAGGAGATCGCTCGCGGCATCGGCCTCGACAACCGCATCGGCGGAAAATTTCTTCACGCCGGTCCCGGCTATGGCGGTTCGTGCTTTCCGAAGGATGCGCTCGCGCTGATCAAGACCGCGCGCGACTACGACGCACCTTCTAAGATCGTCGAAACTGTCGTCGCAGTGAACGACGCGCGCAAAGCCTCGATGGCCGAGCGCGTGATTGCCGCCGCGGGCGGCTCGCTGAAAGGCAAAACCGTCGCCGTGCTCGGCCTCACCTTCAAGCCGAACACCGACGACATGCGCGACGCGCCGAGTCTTGCCATCGTCCCGGCGTTGCAGGCGGCTGGTGCAAAAATTCAGGCGCACGACCCCGAAGGCATGAAGGCGGCGGCCTCCCTACTGCCGGGCGTGATCTTCTGCGACGGCCCTTATGAAGCGGCCAAAGGCGCCTCGGCGCTCGTCATCATCACGGAATGGGATGTTTACCGCGCGCTCGATCTCTCGATGCTGAAATCCGCGCTCGCGGCACCCGTGATCGTGGATTTGCGTAATATCTACGTGCCCGCGGAACTTGCCGCCAAAGGCTTCCGCTATGTGAGTATCGGCCGGCCGCCGGTTTAACGATCTCGCGAACCGCGATTTGCCAATCCGCCCCGGACGCGGCAAAAGGCAGTGAATCCAGCGAATTTTGGTGGTTTAGCCCGAAAATGCAGCGCATTCGTAAGGCCGTGTTCCCCGTTGCAGGTCTCGGCACCCGCTTTCTGCCCGCGACCAAGGCCATGCCGAAAGAAATGCTCACCGTGGTCGATCGCCCGGTGATCCAGCATGTCGTGGACGAAGCACGCACCGCAGGCATCGAGCACCTCATTTTCGTGACCGGCCGCGGCAA
>JAKFYO010000285.1 GCA_021730825.1 Hyphomicrobiales bacterium | reverse complement strand
ACCGCGCTCTTGCGCTCGCCTTGGCGCTTTGCATCTGCACGCCCGCGCATGCGGCGGAAGAAACTTTTGTACCGAAGCGGGCTCCCGCGAAAGGGCCTAGCACGCGCGTAAAGACCATCGCGGTTGCGCCGCAGCCGCCGCGCACGCCGCTCGAGACATCGGCCGCAAACGATCCCAACGCGCCCTTCTCCGCCTACCAGCGCGGAAACTATATCGACGCCTTGCAGCTTGCAGAGTTGCGCGCCAACAACAACAAAGACACCAGCGCGATGACGCTGCTCGGCGAACTTTATGGCGAAGGCCTCGGCGTCGCCGCCGACAGGAAGAAGTCGCTCGACTGGTATCAACGTGCAGCCAATGCCGGCGACGCGCAGGCGACCTTCGCACTCGGCATGGTCTATCTGCAGGGCGCGGGTGTCCCGCGCAGCAAGGATGAGGCGGCAAAATACTTCCGCCGCGCCGCAGACAAAGGTCACGCGCACGCGGCCTACAATCTCGCGCTGCTTTATATCGAGGGTCAGGTCTTTCCGCAGAACTTCGCGGAAGCCGCGAAAATGATGCGCCTTGCCGCCGACAAGGACATCCCTGATGCACAGCATGCGCTTGCGATTTTCTATCAGGAAGGCAAAGGCGTCGCGAAAGATCCCGCGGAATCGGTCAAGTGGCTGCGCCGCGCTGCGCGTCTCGACCATGTACCGTCCACGGTCGAGCTTGCGATTGCCTTGTTCAACGGAAATGGCGTGGAGAAGGACGAAGCCAGCGGCGCGCAAGCCATGCGCCGCGCCGCGTTACGGGGCAATCCGGTCGCGCAGAACCGCTACGCCCGTATGCTGAACGCTGGCCGTGGCGTTGAAAAGAACACCGTCGAAGCGATGGCCTGGCACCTGATGGCTCGCTTGCGGGATGTATCCGACCCGATGCTGGATGGCGTCTTCGGCACCCTGAACGATGAAGAAAAGAAGCGCGCCGAAGGCATTCTGCGCGCCTGGCTGCAAAGCAAGGCCCCGCCGAATACCTAGGTTTGCGGTGACGTTCTTTTGCTCGCGCAAGCCGCTCGCCTGCGCGAGGTGCAAGACCCCGCCAAATACTTAATTCCGTCGTTTCGGCGCTTACGCGCGATTGCCCTTGACGGAACTGCCTCCGCACGGCACTTGAGCGCCGCGCATCGAGGAATTCCATGAAAATCAACGGCAACGAAATCCGCCCCGGATACGTGATCGAGTATCAGAACACGCTCTGGGTTGCGGTGAAGACCATGGCGGTCAAGCCCGGCAAAGGCCCCGCCTATAATCAGGTCGAACTGAAAAACCTGATCGACGGCCGCAAGCTCAACAACCGCTTCGGTTCGGACGAGAAGGTCGAGCGCGGCCGCCTCGAGCAGAAAGACTTTCAGTATCTTTATAAGGAAGGCGACAGCCTCGTCTTCATGGATAAAGACAACTACGACCAGATCAGTCTCGCGGAAGAATTCGTCGGCGAACGCGCGCTGTTCCTGCAGGACGGCATGACCGTCACGCTGGAGTTGCACGACGAGCGCCCGATCGGCATCCGGCTTCCGGATTACGTTACGCTGCAAATCGTCGAAGCCGATCCGGTTGTGAAGGGTCAGACCGCGGCCTCGTCCTACAAGCCGGCGAAACTTGAGAACGGGTTGCGCGTGATGGTGCCGCCTTTTATCGGCTCCGGCGAAAAGATTGTCGTCGATACCGCTGAAATCACCTACGTCCGCCGCGCCGAGTAAGCGGTGTCACTCCGCTCCGCAAATATGACGGTGATGATGGCAGCGGCCCGTAAAGCGGGCCGCGCGCTTATTCGCGACTTCAATGAAGTGGAGCACTTACAGGTTTCGTTGAAGGGCCCTGCGAATTTCGTTTCCGCTGCCGACAAGAAAGCGGAAGACATCATCTTCACCGAGCTTTCGAAAGCGCGGCCCACGTTCGGCTTCGTGATGGAAGAGCGCGGCGAAGTGAAAGGCTCCGACGGCCAGCATCAATTCGTCGTCGATCCGCTCGACGGCACGACGAACTTTCTGCATTCGATTCCGCTGTTCGCGGTTTCGATCGGACTTGTGAAAGACGGCATCCCGGTCTCAGGGGTAATTTTCAATCCGGTGACGGACGAAATGTATGCCGCCGAACGCGGCCAGGGCGCTTATTTCAACAACCGGCGCCTGCGCGTTGCCGCGCGCAAAACACTCGGCGATGCCGTGATCTCCTGCGGCATTCCGCATCACGAGCGCGGCGATCACGAACGCTTTCGCCGCGAGCTTGGCGTACTTCAAAAACAAGTCGCGGGACTGCGCCGCACCGGCGCCGCGGCAATCGATCTCGCCTGGACGGCCGCGGGCCGCTTCGACGGGTTCTGGGAGCGCGATCTTTCGGCATGGGATTTGGCTGCCGGCATCGTGATCGTGCAGGAAGCAGGCGGCTTCGTCACCGATCTCGATGGGCATATGAATATGCTGCTCAACGGCTCGGTCTGCGCCGGCAACTACGACATCCAGAGCGCGCTTCTAGCCGCCATCAAGGGCGCATAGCTGCCGCCGTCATTCCGCCGTCACGGGACTCTACATACTCGCCGCTCGTGCCTTATACTTGCGCGGACAGCGAGGAACTGCGGATGGCGAAGAAAGCAAGCGAAAAAACGGCACTCGACGGCTACAACAAGATTTCGTCGCCGCGGATTTTCCTGTTCCGGATTCTTGTGTTTCTCGTATTGGCAGCACTTGTTGCCGTACTGTTGTACCGGCCGATCTACGCCGCCTTCCTCGCGAACCCGCTGCTCAATGGAATTATTCTCGGCGTTCTCTTGATCGGAATCATTCTCTCGGTCCGGCAGGTAATGCGCCTGTTCCCCGAAGTGAACTGGGTGAACAGTTTCCGTCTCGCCGATCCCGGCATTGCAGTCGACCGTGCGCCGGTATTGCTTGCGCCGATGGCGACGCTCTTGCGCGACCGCATGGGCCGCATGGCAATCTCGCAGATCACAATGCGAGGGATTCTCGAATCCATCGGCACGCGGCTCGACGAGCAGCGCGACGTCGGCCGCTATCTCACCGGCCTCCTCGTTTTCCTCGGACTGCTCGGCACCTTCTGGGGTTTGCTCGAAACCGTGGGCTCGATCGGGCGCGTCATTCAATCGCTCGATGCCACCGGCGACTCCGGCCGCATCTTCGACGATCTGAAGACGGGCCTCGCCGCACCGCTCGGCGGTATGGGCATTGCGTTCTCGTCTTCGCTGTTCGGTCTTGCGGGGTCGCTCGTACTCGGTTTTCTCGATCTGCAAGCGAGCCAAGCGCAAAACCGCTTCTACACCGATCTCGAAGACTGGCTCTCCACGACCGTCGCCGATCTCGGCGCGACCGAACTCGATACTTCGAGCGCAGCAGCGCCCTTGGCGGCGGCGATCCAGCGTCTCGAAAAAGCCCTCGAAGGTGCCGGCGGCGAACGCAGCGCGAAGGCAATGGTCAATCTCGCAGGCAGCTTGCAGGAACTCGTGCAGCACATGCGCAACGAACAGCAGTTGCTGCGCGACTGGGTCGAAGCGCAGGCCGAACGCCAGAACGATGTGCGCGATCTCCTTGAGAAGCTGGCGCGCGAAGACGCGAAAAGGCGCTAGTAGTGATCCGGTTCAGACATTCGCCAAGCATTTGCCGCAAGCATTTTTGCGAATGTCTGAACTACAGGATCACTACAATGATAAATTTGGCTAGTGTCCTTTCGTATCCGACGTTCGCTCGGGAGGATATCGCACTGTGAAGCGAACGTCGGATACGGGACACTAGCTATGGCGCTGGGCCGCTCGCGCACCGACCGCAGGGTCGATTACTGGCCGGGCTTTGTCGATGCACTCTCGACGCTGCTGCTGGTTTTCATCTTTCTGGTCTCGATCTTCACCGTCGCGCAGTTCTTCCTGAGCCGCGAGATCGCAGGCAAGCAGGACCAGCTTTCGCGGCTGACGTTGCAGTTGAAGCAGTTCGCCGACCTCTTGGCGCTTGAACGCGCGACCTCCGCTTCGCTCGAAGACCAACTTTCCGGCCTGCGCGCGAGCCTGCGCAACGCCGAAACCGAGCGCGACAAGCTGCGCGGCGACAGCAACGCCGCCGGAGACGCGAAGGGGCAAATCCAGTCGCTCGCATCGGATCTCGAAGCCGAGAAGAAAATGAGCGAGCAGCAGGTCTCGCAGATTTCGCTCCTGAACCAGCAGCTCGCTGCCCTTCGCCGCCAGCTTGCGGCGTTGGAGGCAGCGCTAGAAGCGTCCGAGAAGCGCGACAAGGAAAGCCAGACCAAAATCTCCGATCTAGGTTCGCGCCTGAATATCGCGCTCGCGCAGCGCGTACAGGAATTAAACCGCTACCGCTCCGACTTCTTCGGTCGCCTGCGCGAGATTCTCGGCAATCGCCCGGAGATCAGGATCGTCGGCGACCGCTTCGTGTTTCAATCCGAAGTTTTCTTCGATCCCGGTTCGGCGGAGTTGAAAGAAAGTGCGGCCCCTGAACTCGACAAGCTGGCGGCAGCCCTCCTCGAACTCGGCAATAAAATCCCGAAAGATATTCCCTGGGTGCTTCGCGTGGACGGCCACACGGACACGAGGCCGATCTCGAATGTTCGATTTCCGTCGAACTGGGAGTTGTCGGCGTCGCGCGCGATCTCGGTCGTGAAGTACCTCACGACCAAAGGATTGTCGCCGGATCGCCTCGTTGCCGCGGGCTTCGGTGAATTCCAGCCGATCGATCCGGCAAGCAACGAAGACGCCTATCGCCGCAACCGGCGCATCGAGTTGAAGATTACCGAGCGTTGATTTCGCCGAACTGCAATGCCGCGAGCCGCGAATAAAGGCCGTCGCTGGCAGACAACTTCGCGTGCGTCCCCTCTTCGACGATGCGGCCTTTTTGCAGAACCACGATGCGATCCGCGCCAAGCACGGTCGCAAGCCGATGCGCGATCACGAGTGACGTGCGGCCTGCCATGATGCGCTCAAGCGCCTTCTGCACCAGCGCCTCGCTTTCGGCATCCAGCGCC
>JAKFYO010000281.1 GCA_021730825.1 Hyphomicrobiales bacterium | reverse complement strand
GGCTGCAAAAGGCGAGGGTGCCGCTTTCGTCTGCCGTGGCGAGGTTTGTTCGCTGCCCATCAATGATCCTTCGAAGCTCGCCGTTGCGCTCAAGGCGTAGCGCCATGCCGCACTGCGGATTGCGCCGATCACGTGCTTTCCTTAGCTTGCGATTCAGAAAACAAATTCGCGGGGGCGAACCATGCAAGCTTCTATTCTCACGGACCTGTTGCTGCCGCTGTCTATCGGCATCATCATGTTTGGTCTGGGCTTAAGTCTCACGATGGACGACTTCCGCCGCGTCGCGCGTTATCCCCTCGCAGTCGGCTTCGGGCTCTTTCTGCAGGTTGTCCTGCTGCCATTTGCTGCCGTGCTCATCGCCATTGCGCTCAAACTCCGGCCTGAACTAGCGCTCGGCTTGATGCTGGTCGCGGCGGCTCCCGGCGGCGCCACCGCGAACATCTACAGCCATCTCGCCAAGGGCGACGTCGCGCTGAACATAACGCTGACAGCCGTGAACAGCGTGATCGCGCTCATCACGCTGCCCATCGTCATCAATCTCTCGCTCGAATACTTCTACGGCACCGGCCAATACGTGCCGCCCCCGCACCGGAAAATTGTCGAGGTCGCGGCCATCATTCTGATCCCGGTCCTGATCGGCATGTTCGTCCGCGCCCGCTCCGAAGCTTTCGCCAAGCGCATGGAAAAGCCGGTCAAGATTTTCTCCATCGCCGTGCTCACGATCTTAATTTTTGCGGCGATCTATATCGAGCGCGCGAACCTGCTCTCGAGCATCGTGGCAGTCGGCCTTGCCTGTCTTCTCTTTAATGTGGTCTCGATGCTGACCGGCTATCTCGCGCCGCTCGCGCTGAAACTGCCGGAGCGGCAGGCGATTGCGATCACGATGGAGATCGGCATTCACAACACGGCGCTTGCGATCTATGTCGCGCTGAATGTCTTGAACAACCCGGCTGCATCGCTGGTGCCCGGCATCTACACGCTCTGCATGTACCTGACCGCCACGTTGTTCGCGATCTACGTTTCCAAGCGGAACGTCGCGCCGGCCTAGTGTCCTCGCCGCGCCTAATAAAAAAGCCCCGCATCGCTGCGGGGCTTTTCTTTGAGGCCTGCCGCCTCAGGTGTTCATGCTGTCGAAGAATTCGCCGTTGTTCTTCGTCTGCTTGAGCTTGTCGATGAGGAATTCGATCGCATCGACCGTGCCCATCGGATTGAGGATGCGGCGGAGCACATACATCTTCTTGAGCTGATCCGGCGGCACCAGGAGTTCTTCCTTGCGGGTGCCGGAGCGGGTGATGTCCATTGCCGGAAACACGCGCTTATCCGAAACCTTGCGATCGAGGATGATTTCCGAGTTACCGGTGCCCTTGAATTCTTCGAAGATGACTTCGTCCATGCGCGAGCCGGTATCGATCAGCGCGGTCGCGATGATCGTGAGCGAGCCGCCTTCCTCGATGTTACGCGCAGCACCGAAGAAACGCTTCGGGCGCTGGAGCGCGTTGGCATCGACGCCGCCGGTGAGCACTTTGCCCGACGAGGGCACGACCGTGTTGTAGGCACGGCCCAGGCGCGTGATCGAGTCCAGAAGAATGACAACGTCGCGGCCGTGTTCGACGAGGCGCTTCGCCTTTTCGATCACCATTTCCGCGACCGCCACGTGGCGCGAGGCTGGCTCGTCGAAGGTCGAGGAAACGACTTCGCCCTTCACCGAGCGCTGCATGTCGGTGACTTCTTCGGGGCGTTCGTCGATGAGCAGAACGATCAGATAGCACTCGGGATGATTGGCCGTGATCGAGTGCGCGATGTTCTGCAAAAGAACCGTCTTACCCGTGCGCGGCGGCGCGACGATCAGGCCGCGCTGGCCTTTGCCGAGCGGCGCCACCACGTCGATGATGCGGGACGAGTTGTCCTTGCGCGTCGGGTCTTCGATTTCCATCTTGATGCGCTCGTCAGGATAGAGCGGCGTCAGGTTGTCGAAGTGCACTTTGTGCTTGATCTTCTCAGGGTCTTCAAAATTGATCGTGTTGACCTTGAGCAGCGCGAAGTAACGCTCCCCGTCTTTCGGCGAACGGATGTGACCTTCGACCGTATCGCCGGTGCGCAGCGAGAAGCGGCGGATCTGCGAGGGCGAAATGTAAATATCGTCGGGACCTGCGAGGTAATTCGCATCGGGCGAGCGCAGGAAGCCGAAGCCATCCGGCAGCACTTCGACCACGCCTTCGCCGACAATGTCGATTTCCTTGCCGGCGTATTGCTTGAGAATGGCAAACAGCAATTCCTGTTTGCGCATCGTGCTCGCGTTTTCGACCGCAAGCTCCTCGGCCACCGCAAGCAGTTCGACCGGGGATTTCGCTTTGAGTTCTTGAAGTTTGATTTCCCGCATTGGGGATAGTCCTTGTCTTCGTCAAATTATTTGGCGGAATCCGCCGCCACGGTCATTGCAGATGGGGAGGTGCAGGTTGTTCGGGCTGAGAAGGAAGGCGTAAAGCCCGGAGCCGCTGCCGATACGAAAACGCTTCGGCGAACCGCGGTCGATGCCTGCTATTAGGAAGGAAGCGACCGGAAAATAGGGAAAATGGGGCGGCGAGGCAACCCCGCTATCATTAAAACGGCTTAACCACTGCCAGAACCACGATTCCGATCATAAGCAGCGTCGGAATCTCGTTGGCCAGCCGATAGAAGCGGTCAGAGCGCTGATTTTCGTCGGCCGCGAATTCCCGCACCCACTTCGCCTGCATGCCATGCGCCGCCGAAAGCGCGAGCACCAGCACGAACTTCGCGTGCATCCAGCCCGAGCGCCAGGCGCCGGTCTCGTAAACCAGCCAGAGGCCCGCGAGCCAGGTCACGATCATCGCAGGCAGCGCAATCGCCTTCAGAAGACGCCGCTCCATGATCTTGAAGGTCTCGGACTGGATCGAGCCTTTTGATGCCGAGCAGTGATAGACGAGCAGGCGAGGAAGATAGAGCAGCGCCGCCATCCAGGAGATGACCGCAATGATGTGCAGTGCCTTGATCCAGAGGTACATCGCCTAGCCTTTTCTCACGCGCGAGATCATCTGCTCGACATGCTCGATCGGCGTTTCCTTGCGGATGCCGTGTCCGAGATTGAAAATATGCCGCGAACCTTTGAAATCCGCGAGCACGTTATCGACAGCTTGGTCCAAGGCTTTTCCGCCAGCGATCAGCGCCAAAGGATCGAGATTTCCTTGGCTTGCAAACTTATCCCCGAATCTCACAACACATTCTTTGCGATTAGTAATCCAGTCGATGCCGATCCCATTCGCGCTGGATTGTTTCGCCACCGCTTCGATTCCATTGAGCGGGGCTCCTTTCGGAAACGCGATGACGCGCGCATCCGGAATTGCGGCTCGCACTTTGCGCGCGATCTCCGCAACCGGCTTCACGCACCAGCGCTCGAACGAAAACGGATCGAGAACCCCCGACCAGGTATCGAAAATCTGTACCGCATCGGCGCCCGCCTTGATCTGACCGACTAGGTGCTCTGCTGACGCAACAACCAGACGATCAACGATCTTCTGAAACAGCTCCGGCTCCTGCATCGCGAGCAATCGTGCCGGCGCCTGATCTTCGGTACCTCGACCGGCCACGAGATAGGTCGCTACCGTCCACGGCGCGCCACAGAAGCCGATCAGCCCGGTTTCCGGAGGCAGCGCGGCTTTCGTCTTCGAAAGCGCCTCGTAGACGCGGCTCGTGATTTTCTGATCGAGCTGATCCGAGAGCTTTCCGAAACTCACTTGATCGGAAACCGGCTCCAGCCTCGGACCTTCGCCTTCCTCGAACCATAGCTTCGCGCCGAGCGCGTAAGGCACGATCAAAATATCGGAGAAGATAATCGCGGCATCGAAGCCGAAGCGCCGGATCGGCTGCAAGGTAACTTCGGAAGCAAGATCAGGATTGAGGCAGAGATCGACGAAACCTCCAGCCTTAGCGCGCGTTTCGCGATACTCGGGAAGATAGCGGCCAGCTTGGCGCATCATCCAGACCGGAGGCACATCGAACTTCTCGCCGTCGAGTACGCGTAGAAACTTTCCCGTCACTTCTCGCTTATCCTTCCTTACTAACTATTATCTAGAATCTTAAGTTAGAGTCTGTGTGATGGGTCGAGTCCGTGGACAAAAACGGTTCAGGACAACTCCTCCCTACAACCATCTATCCACATAACTCACAGCCCATATTTGTCTTGTAATAGCTGGCCTTTCGGGCTTCTTCTCACAAGTCACAGACAATCTCCAATTTCTGTCCCGGAAAAGAGATTCTGGACGAATTGGGCGCCTATACACGCGCACCCTTGCGCGGCCCGATTCTCCGTGGCCTTCTCCCCAGCGATTCACAGTTCTCTGGATGTTCTGGCGTGACCAAGACGGAAAGCTATTTCCATCTCCATCTCGTCTCCGACGCGACCGGCGAGACGCTGCTTGCCGTCGGACGGGCAGCCTGTGCGCAATATTCGACCGTTTCGCCGATCGAGCATGTTTACCCGCTGATCCGGAACGTGAAGCAGCTCGACCCGGTGCTGGCCGATATCGAGGCCAATCCGGGCATCGTACTTTATACATTGGTCGATCCGGTGCTCACCAGCCGCCTTGAGGATCATTGCAAGGAAAAAGGCATTCCCTGCCTCTCCATTCTCAATCCCGTGCTCGGGCTGTTTGCATCGTATCTCGGGACGGAAACCACTCCGCGCGTCGGCGGCCAGCACATGCTGAATGCCGAATATTTCCGCCGTATCGACGCGCTGAATTACACGCTTATGCATGACGACGGGCAGCATCCCGAAAATCTCGATGAGGCGGATGTTGTGCTGATCGGTATTTCCCGTACCTCGAAAACGCCGACCAGCATTTATCTGGCGAACCGCGGCATCAAGACCGCGAACGTTCCGCTCGTTCCCGGCATCGAACCGCCTGGCGAACTCGAGCAAATCACGCGGCCGCTCGTGGTGGGCCTGATCGCAAGCCCCGAGCGCATCGTGCAGATCCGCCAAAATCGTCTGCTTGGGCTGAACGCCAATCAAGCGGACTCGACCTACGTCGATCGTCA
>JAKFYO010000236.1 GCA_021730825.1 Hyphomicrobiales bacterium | reverse complement strand
GCACAGAAAATAACACAGGCGAACACGGTAAAGGCGGAAACCAGCGTATAGGTCGGGTTCGGCGATACCAGCGCCGTCACAAACAGCCAGATCAGAAATAGTATGCAAGGCAGGTTGAACGGCGTCAGCATGCTCTCGAGCCAGCGCCTCGCGTGTAACACCGCGACACCCGCGACCGTCGCCCAAACGACAATCTTCAGGATGACCTGAAAGTCTACGTCCTTGTCCTGATAACCGCGAATACGAAACACGGCCTGCATCAGAAACACGGCGACGAAGAGATGCATCAGCGTGGAGAGCCGATGCCCGCGCAGAATTCCCCACACGAGAATTCCCATAAGCGTCACTGCCGGCAATGCGATCAACACCGGCAAAGCACCGGGGTCGACGATCAGGATCGACCCCATCACCGCCGCAAAGAGCGAGGCGATAAGCAGCGCGGCATTGCGGTCGGCGGCACTCATCGTAGCGCTCCGCGCCGCAGCAGCATCAAGCTTGTGCCTAGAACCGCGATAAACCATCCGATTGCACAGGCGGCAATGGCGCCGATTTCCGCGTATCGATAAATCAGCGGAAATGCGGCGGCGATTGCAACCGCGGATGCAACCGCGCGGATCGCGAAGTACGCGGCGAAGCAGTTTCGCGCATAAACAACCGACTCAAGCGGCATCGAAATGCTGAGCAGGACATAGGCCGGTACCCAGGCGACGATCGCTGCGCCATATCCTGCGAACTTATCCCCATAAGCCAAAGACAACAGGCGCTCTGCGCCAAACCCGGCAGCAGTACCGAACAAAATTCCAACCAACGCGTAAAGAACGACAAGTCTCCAGATGAAGCGGGACGTGCCCTTGCCCTCACGTAATTCTGCAAAGAGATTCTTGTCTGCGATATCAAAGCCGCGTAACAGGATTTGCAAGGGTTGCAGAATACTACGTGCAGCAACAAAGACCGCGGCATGCACGGGTGCTGCGACAGCTCCCAGGATCAATAGCGGGACGTGATTATAGCCCGCATAAGTAGCCGTGGCGGCGGCGGCCCAGCCCCCGTATTGCTTTGTATCCGCAAGGAAGAGTTGAGCGCCCTGCGTCGGTGCTAGCCTTCCGGAAAGAAGTACCACCGCGAACGCGTGTAGCAACATCGCTGTCGCCAGACCGCCAAGCAGCCATTCGTATCGAATAATCCCGCGCAACGCGGCAAAGGAAAGCGCTCCGGCGATGAGTGTGTAAGCAACCGCCCCCGCGAACAGGAGCCACGGCTTACCGATTTTTACCAAGAACGCCCGCGCAAATTCGAGTTGTAAGTAAATGAAGAGGCAAACCGTGCTCGACAATGCCGCAAGAAATGCGAAGCGCGACAGCGAGAAATAGGATATCGCAAGCGCAATCGCTCCGGCGAAAAGCGCAACCAGCAGCAACACGAGCTGCTCGGCGGCAACGCCCCCCCGATTGCGGCTCGCCCATTCCGCCGTGCGCAACATCAAAGGAATCGTCACGGCGTGGCGCTGCAAGCCCTGCACCATCAAACCGATGGAAAGACCGATGCCATAGGCAGCGAGTTCGTCCGTGCCGAATGCACGGCCAATTGCGATCGTGAGGCCAAAATTCGTGAGTGCGACGAGAAGCTGGTCGCCGACGGTCGCGAGGCGCGTTCCAGCGCCGCGCAGCCGTTTCGTCATGTTTTCCTTTCTCCGTGCCGCGTCTTCCGGAGCCCCCGAAGCCAGCGTCATGCCGCTGTCGGCCGCCGGCAGAGGAAGATTTTCTCGCCGCGCGCGAGACCATGACGGGAGACATCAGGCTCCACCGCCGTGAATTCCGCGACCTCGAAGCCAGGTGCAGCGAGCCGCAGCCGCGCGTCGCGGCCGAAAAACCGCGCATGATCGTGCTGCCCGAAGTAAAGCAATCGATCGGCTGCCGAGGATTTCGTCGGGTCTTCGTAGGTCTGGTCCCATCCCTCGACGATTGGGAACATCGCGATCAGAACCCCTCCCGGACGAAGTACGCGGTAAAGTTCGGGAATCGCTTTCCTGTCATCGACATGCTCGAGCACATGCAGGCACACGACGACATCGTAGCTTTCATTCCCGATCTTGAGCGCCTCGATGTTTTCCTTCCGGTCCACGCCTGGCGCGAATAAATCGGCCGTGGTGTAGCTTTTCGGGGCACCTTCCTCGATCAACTTTCTGATCGGTTTTTCAGGTGCGAAATGCAGCACCTCTTTGCCCCGGAAAAAGTCACGCTCTGCATTCGCGACCGCAAGCAACCGGTGCCGCTCTAGCGAACCGCATTTCGGGCAATAGATGTCGCAGACATAGGGATAACCGTAGCCGAGAAAGTTCCCTTCATATCCGCAGAGCGAACACTCGCGCGGGAACTTTCCAAACGCGCCGCGTACCGAGCGCGAGAGAAATTTTAAAGAACGGTAGTAATTCCGAAGCATGCAAAAGCCTCCGCCGCCCGCCAAGCCCGTGGAGTCTTCAGGATCGCTGCCAATATCCGTTTATGCAGTGGCGAAAGTTCGGCGCGTATCGGCAAAAGGTGTGACGCGAAAGTTCCATGTACGGTTCTGTTCGCGCGCCATCTTGAGGTCGTACTGCGCTGACAATGAGAGGCATGCTGGCTTGCGACTTAGACAAACGCAGAACAGCGCGCTGGTGGTCTCTTTCCGCTACGACGCTCCTTCTCAGCGGATTCCTGGCGGGTGCGGCGCTGCCTGCATCCGCTTTCGAGATGCGGCGAGCGATCAATGTTGCGCAGTGGTTTACATGGCCGCGTTACGAGCCTGCGCCCGCTACCGGCATATTGTGGCCGCCCTATAAAGACGTGCCGCGTCCTCCAAACGAGCGAGAGCTTGCGGACCTGAAGCGCGTGGGCTTCGACACGATCCGTCTTCCGGTCGATCCGTCGCCGTTCATCGTGTTCGAAGGCGAGCGGCGCGAGGAAGTGTACGGGATTCTATTCTCTGCGATCGCGCGTATTCGAGCCGCCAATCTCAATGTGATTGTCGACCTGCATCCGAACAGCCGGCATCCCACATGGGGGCAACATGCCCTTGCCGCCGGCGCAGACGCGCCGGCCTTCGTGAGCTATCTCGCGGTCGTCACCGAGATGGCGCGCCGTCTTCACAAGCATTCGAAATACACGGCGCTCGAACTCATCAACGAACCCCGAGTGAAATGCGCTGGCGCCGAGCAGCAACGCTGGCAGGGTATGGCAAAACAGCTCGTCGATAGTGCACGGGATGGAAGCAAGGATTTGACGCTTGTGCTTACCGGAGCCTGCGTCTCATCCCTTGAAGGACTGCTCGCACTCGACCCTGCACCGATCGGCGACAGGAATTTACTCTATACCTTTCATTTCTACGATCCGTTCAGCTTCACGCATCAGGGTGCGAGCTTTATTCCGTGGCCCGATAAATATCTCGACGAAGTGCCATGGCCTTCTTCGAAACGGCCTATCGAGGAACCGCTTGCGCGCATCGAGAAACGCGTTTCGGCAGCCAATCTCGATATGATCGCGCGCGAACGGGCGGCGCTAGGTGCGCGGGCTAATTTACAGAAGTATTATCGCAGCAATACCGGCATCGACGCGATCCGGGATCGTTTTGGTAAAGTCGCGCAATGGGCGAAGACGCATAACATATCGCCAAATCGCATCTTCGTCGGTGAATTTGGCGTGATCCGGAAAAAAGACGGCACGGCCGGTGCGCGCTGCGAGGACCGCATGCAGTGGCTACATGACATCCGCGTCAACGCGGAGCAGTTCGGATTCTCATGGGCTTATTTCAACTATGACGGCGCTTTCGCATTAACAGCGAGCGACAGCGACCGAACGCTTGATAGCGATGTGCTTGCGAGCCTTGGCCTTATGAACAAGGGCCAGCTTTGCACTTCCCGTGAAACCATACGCTAGTGAACGCCGTCCCGCGGCGCTTAACAGATAGCAAACCGGCACGGCACCTTCAAATAAGTGAGAAAGCGCACTCAGCCGGCTGACACACGTCTATGCCGGCGGCATTATTTAATAAGCCGGAATGGCGAAATTTATTTGGCTAGCCGTATTTTTCCGACATCGCTAGCGTCATATCCGGGCAAAGCTTTCGCACGATTTTTGAACGCTGCGCTCCCAAGAAACGAAAAAAGCGCTTGCTGCGCGGGTAAAAAATAATCGCGCTGGCGAAGCACGAGATCGAACCGTTCCCACATCAGCGGCACAAAATCCACGCCCGCGGCGACGGCAACCGCGCGGGTCGCAATGCCGCAGTCTGCACGGCCCTCGCGAACTGCCTGCGCGAGGTCCGCACCGGTATGACAGAGCGGAACATCTTTCGGTAGTTGCGAGGCGTCAGCTTCGGCAGCCTTTAGAAGTGCAAGCAACAGGAGTTGAGCACCCGCTCCCTGCGGTCGCGTGGCAAGACGCGCTTTGCTTTTCAGGACCGAATTCACATCGGTAATTTTCTTTGGATTGCCGGGAGCGACGAGCAGACCCTGCTCTCTCTGCACAAACGAAATTACTACGGCGTCGTATAAACTTGAATCAGCGGCAACAGCGTCGACATTTGCATTTTCATCATCACCATCAAGGCGATGCAGATGGATGGCCGCCGCGGCGACCTCCCTGTTTCGCAAACGGCGCAAACCGCTCTCGCTACCTTCTGGCAGGCTTGCGAGCCCCGAGCCGCTCTCGCGCAACACCCAATCGAGCAGCGGATCCTGGCTGCCACCAACGATCGGGGGTGCGGGCGTGCGCAACAGCGCTTGCGGCCTGATCGCTTCGGCTGCGAGCCAGTGATCGAGATCGGATTTCGGAAACAGCCAGCGGCCAGTCGCCTTCGTACAGGGCACGGCGCCCGCCGCTACGAGATCATAAAGCTTGCGCTCGGATAGCCGGAGATAGCCGGCCGCTTCCTCGGTCGTCAGCAACTCAGCCATATGAACACGACTGCATTTATCTGCATATTCTCCGTATAATTGACCTATCCCGTTATAAATGCAATCAAATTCAGAGGGGTAGAGATCGTGTTTTCATCTGCATTCTGGATGCTTGTTACCGGCGACCCCGCTCTCTAC
>JAKFYO010000326.1 GCA_021730825.1 Hyphomicrobiales bacterium | reverse complement strand
CTACCATCGAAGCACCTGCCGATGATACGCCGCAGCCTTGGGGCCGCCCGTTGCCGCAGCCTTCTCCGGCTCCGCAGGTTGGGATTGCTTCCGGCACGAACAAGCCGAACCCTTGGCGCAGCTAGGCTTGGCGCAGCTAGGCTTGGCGCAGCTAGGCTGCGCGGGAAGCCCGGAGCCGCCGCAGCACGAGCACGATCTCCTCGCGCGAGCAGGCGATGGCGCCCCGCGCAATCGCGATCCTGCGCTCGAAAGCGGTGATGTCGTAATGCGGGTGCGCCGTTTTCGGCGGCCCCTGATAGATCAGCCGTGAAATGCCGAGTGCGGCTGCGAAGCGATGCAGTTCGTGTTCCTCGTCGGCCACCAGATGCGCCCAGCGCATGCCCTGCCAGTTCCAGATCGCCTCGTCGACATAGACCGCCATGGCGGGATTCTAGCTGCAAACGCCCGCGGAACAAAAATCCGTCTGCGGCGGTTATCGGGCGAAATGGTCACGGGAGCAGGGCGGAATGCCTTGGCTCTCAGAGGATGCCGCCATGAACCGCACGAACACAGCTCCAGCAATACTCGAAGATTACTCGCTGATGGCGGGTCTCGCGGCGACAGGCATGCTGCTCGTGACCGGGCTGATTTATCTGAGCGCGGCGCTCGGCCGGGTCGATCTGCTTCTGCTTTGATTACTGCGCGGCCGTAGCGGTCGGCTCCGCCACTTCCCACTCGAACGGGAAGTAGAACGTATGCGCGCCGATCCGCGACATCTTCCGCATTTTACGCGCCCAGTACGGCGAGACGTAATAGGCGTGATAGTGCGTCGCCTTGCCGACATCCTGTAGATAGCCTCTGCCGTCGAGTGCGTCGTTCGCGAGACGCTCGGCCATCGCCCAATGCGGCTTGCTGGTCACGATGTCGGGAATGCCGTCGCAGGCGAACGTGAACTGGCAGGCGAGATGCCGGTGCTTGTTCTGATAGACCACGCCGCAAATGTCGTTCGGGTAATAGCCGGAGAAAGCGCGATTGACGACGACTTGCGCTACCGCCATCTGTCCGCGCTCAGGCTCGGACCGCGCTTCGAAATAGATCGCCTCGGCAAGACACTTTACCGCTTTCGCGCGCGCGACCGGGTTCAGCGCAAGGCGCTCGGCCGGCGTCAGTTTGCGGGTCGCGTGCAGCGGCGCGTCCGGCGAAGTGTCCGGCACGATGGCCGGCGCAACATACTGGCGATGCTTGAAAGCGCCCGGCGGCGTCGAGCCCGCATCGGCATCGAACAGAAGACTGCTCATGCGGAACACTGCGGTGGGATCGCCTTCGGGAATATCGCGATCATGCGCGAGGCTGCCTGGGCGGTCTGCGCGCGGCTCGCTTTCTTCGAACTCGAACAGTCCGTTGGGCTCGGCAGCTTGCGGATTTAGCGCGAGCGAAGATGAGATGCTGGCGTTCGGCACTCGGGCGGTTGCAGGCGCTGCGAAGAACCGGTCTGTCTTGTTTGTCCGCTCGACCGAGGAAGTCGCATGAACCGATAGCTGCGCGGGCGGGATCGAGCCGGTGATGTCGGGATCGAAACTGGGCTTCGGCTGAAGCGGCGCTTGCGGCAATGCGAAGAAATTGTTGGTAGGCAGCGAGAGCGTGGCGGTGCGGAGCGAGGAAAGCGCGCCTTGCATCAGGTGCGCACGCGCGCGTTCGGTGATGTTCGCTTCTCTAGCGAGCAGGCTCCCGAGATCCTGATAGGCGCCTTGCTGCGTGCTAAGAAGAAAAAGCGCGGGCGCGAGCGCAAAACGCAAATATGACGGCCGCTTTCGCGGCGCTCGCCGGCTACGCATGACACCCTACGCAACGCTTACAAAACAGGCGGGATTTATCGCGCGAACAGGGTTACTTGGCGGTTAACGGGAAAAGCCGCTTTCTAAGCGTTTCTGCGAGCGCGGCTTCCCGCGAAAAGGGGCCGGTTGCCTCGACACTGATATTGCGCGCGGCGGCAAGGCCTTCGCTGCCGAAGCGGGCCTTGATCGCTTCATCGACCCAGGACGCTTCCTGTGCCTTCAGCCTTTTTTCGTGCCGCCGGTCTTCGGCAAGGAAAGCGATATGCCGTTCGATCGCTTCGTCGAGCTGATCGAGACCGTCACCCGTCGTGGCGGTGATGGTAACGACCGGTGCCTGCCAGTCTCCGCGCGCGGACAATCCCAAAGCTCCTTCGACATCGGCCAGCGCGCGCCGCGCGGACGCGCCGAGATCGCCCTTGGTGACCGCGACGACGTCCGGCAATTCCATCACGCCCGCTTTCATGAATTGCAGGCTGTCGCCAGCACCTGGCTGGATGCAGAGGAGAACGGTATCGGCAATGCCGGCAATATCGGATTCCGATTGCCCGACGCCGACCGTTTCGACGATCACGCGATCATAGAGCGCGCGCATCAATACGGCTGCGGCAATGGTCTCATTGGAAATTCCACCGAGCCGGTCACGCGCCGCCATCGAACGCACGAACACGCCTTTGTCGTCGGGGTCGGTCGTCATGCGTGCGCGGTCGCCGAGCAACGCGCCGCCGGTCGCCTTTGAAGAAGGATCGACCGCGATCACGGCAATTGTTTTATGTGTTGTGCGCGCCCGTGCGATCAGCGCGTTGATGAGCGTGGATTTCCCGACACCGGGTGTGCCGGTAAGGCCGAGGATGTGACCCTTGGGATTGCCGCAGGCGTCATCGAGAAGTGCTGCAAGGGCAGGAGAGTTGGCCTCGGTTTCAATGGCCGCCAAAGCGCGCGCGAGTGCAGACTTTCCACCCGCGCGCAATTCTTTCAGCGAAGGGACGCTCATATAACGAAGAAGGCCGGCCCATGCGCCACGAGAAAGTACGCCGCTAGCCCGAGACCGAGCGCTGTGAAGCGGACGTTGAGTGGCATGGGACCTTCGAGCTTGCCGGTCGACATGATGAGGAGTTCTACGACACCCATTGTCGCGAGCACCGACACGAACGGCATCAGGTTAAAATAGAACAGATCGGGCCGTGCCGTCAGCACCGCGCCGGCGATAGCGCCGACCACGACCATGATGGCGACGAAAATGACGTAGATATTCATTCTTGCCCCTCAGGCCTCGCTTACGAGTTCTTTTCCGAGCGCGGCCTGTGCCGCGGCGAGCCGCGCAATCGGTACGCGGAACGGCGAACAGGAAACGTAATCCAACTCCACCTCGTGACAAAATGCGACCGAAGCCGGATCGCCGCCATGCTCGCCGCAGATGCCGAGCTTGATATCGGGCCGCGACTTGCGTCCGCGCTCGACGCCGATTTTTACAAGCTCGCCGACGCCGCCCCGGTCGATCGAGACGAAGGGATCGATTGGGATGATACCCTTTGCAAGATACGTGTTCAGGAAGATCGCGGCGTCATCGCGGGAGATGCCGAAGGCGGTCTGTGTCAGGTCGTTGGTGCCGAACGAGAAGAATTCCGCGGTTTCCGCGATTTCCTCGGCGCGCAGGCAGGCGCGCGGCAATTCGATCATGGTCCCGACTTGATATTCGATCTTGGATTTCGTTTCCGCCATCACGGCCTCGGCCATCGCGTCGATCCGCGCCTTCACGATGTCGAACTCGGCTTTGGTCGAAATCAGCGGCACCATCACTTCCGGGATCACCGGCGCGCCGGTAGTTTTTCCGGCATGGACCGCGGCTTCGAAAATCGCGCGCGCCTGCATCTCCGCGATCTCCGGAAACGCGATGGCAAGACGGCACCCGCGGAAGCCGAGCATCGGATTGAACTCGGATAACTCCGCTTTGCGGCCCGCAAGCTTCTTTACGTCGGTGCCGAGCGCTGCCGCTACTTCCGCCATGTCCTTGTCGGTATGCGGCAGGAATTCGTGAAGCGGCGGATCCAAGAGGCGGATCGTGACCGGCAGTCCCTTCATCGTCTCGAAGAGTGCGATGAAATCCGAGCGCTGCGCGGGCAACAACTTATCGAGCGCCTTGCGTCGGCTTTTTTCGTCGTCGGCCAAGATCATTTCGCGCACCGCAAGAATGCGGTCGTCGTCGAAGAACATGTGTTCGGTGCGGCAGAGCCCAATGCCTTCCGCGCCGAAGTTACGCGCGGCTTTCGCGTCCGCCGGCGTATCTGCATTCGCACGCACGCCGAGCTTGCGCACCTTGTCGGCCCATCCCATGAGCGTCGCGAATTCGCCTGTCAGTTCCGGCTCGATCATCGGTACGCGGCCCTGAAGCACCTGGCCTTGTGCGCCGTCGATGGTGATGACATCGCCTGCCTTGAGTGTGACCGGACCGACGCTCAGCGTTTTCGCGGCATAATCGATGCGAACCGAACCCGCTCCGGAGACGCAGGGCTTGCCCATGCCGCGCGCGACGACTGCCGCATGCGAAGTCATGCCGCCGCGCGTGGTGAGAATGCCTTCCGCTGCGTGCATGCCGTGAATGTCTTCCGGCGAAGTCTCGACGCGAACGAGGATAACCTTGCGGCCCGAGCCTTTGGCGCTTTCCGCTTCGTCGGCTGAGAACACGATCTCGCCGGAAGCAGCACCCGGCGAAGCGGGGAGGCCAGTCGCAACGATCTTGCGCTCTGCCTTCGGGTCGATGGTCGGATGCAGCAACTGATCGAGCGCACCCGCTTCGATGCGGTTGATTGCCTGCTCTTTGGTGATCACGCCTTCGTTCGCCATCTCGACGGCGATGCGGAGCGAAGCTTTTGCCGTGCGCTTGCCGGAACGCGTCTGCAACATCCAGAGCTTCGATTTCTCGACCGTGAACTCGATGTCCTGCATGTCCGCGTAATGCTTCTCGAGTTTCGCGAAGATGTAGGTGAGTTGCGAAAAAGTTTGCGGCATCACTTCTTCGAGCGAAGGCTTGTCGGAGCCGGCATCCTTGCGCGCTGCAGCCGTGAGATTCTGCGGCGTACGAATTCCGGCGACGACGTCTTCGCCCTGCGCGTTGACGAGAAACTCGCCGTAAATTTCTTTCTTTCCGGTCGAAGGATTGCGCGTGAACGCGACACCTGTTGCCGATTCCTCGCCCATGTTGCCGAAGACCATCGCCTGCACGTTGACCGCGGTGCCCCAGGATTCTGGAATGCCGTGCAGGCGGCGAT
>JAKFYO010000320.1 GCA_021730825.1 Hyphomicrobiales bacterium | reverse complement strand
ATGCTTGCCCATAACGAGCGAGGTCTTCGACACACCGACGTCCTCGGGCCGCATGATCTCGTAGGTCTGCGTATGCTTGAGCATGCCGTCCTGATGGATGCCGCTCTCATGCGCGAACGCGTTCCGGCCGACGATGGCCTTGTTGTATTGCACAGGGAAAGACGTCACCGCCGATACGAGCTTGGAAGCGCGCGTCAGCATGGTCGCGTCGATGTTGTTCCAGTACGGGTAGATGTCCGCGCGCGTGCGCAGCGCCATCACGACCTCTTCGAGCGAAGCGTTGCCTGCGCGCTCCCCGATGCCGTTGATGGTGCATTCGATCTGCCGCGCGCCGCCTTCGACGCCGGAGATGGAATTTGCGACCGCCATGCCGAGATCGTCATGGCAATGCACGGAGAAGCGCGCCTTGTCCGAGTTCGGCACGTTCTCGCGCACCCGCTTGAACAACGCCGCATATTCGGCAGGCGTGGTGTAACCCACCGTATCCGGAATGTTGATCGTGGTGGCACCGGCCTTGATCGCGGCTTCGACACATTTGCAGAGGAAGTCGAATTCCGTGCGCGTGCCGTCTTCCGCCGACCACTCGACGTCTTCGACATGATTGCGGGCGCGCGTCACCTGCGCGACCACCATCTCGAACACTTCGTGCGGCTCCTTCTGAAGTTTGTACTTCATGTGAACCGGCGACGTGGACAGGAAGGTATGGATGCGCGGGCGCGCAGCGTGTTTCACGGCTTCTGCGCAACGATCGATATCGTTGAACGCCGCGCGCGAAAGTCCGCAGATGATCGAGTTCTTCGAGCGCTTGGCGACTTCCGCGACGGAGTCGAAATCGCCCTGCGAAGCGATCGGGAAACCGGCCTCGATGATATCGACTCCCATATCGTCGAGCAGTTCTGCAACCTCGAGTTTTTCCTCGAACGTCATCGACGCGCCGGGGCATTGCTCGCCGTCGCGCAGCGTCGTGTCGAAGATCAGTACGCGGTCTTTTTCGCTGCCTTTCGGCGCGGGAGAATTCGGGTTGGTCATGGTTCTGTTCCTTCTAGGCTTTGCGCTGTTTCTAGCGCTCCGGGGTTTCGCTCGTCAGTTCCCCTGAGTGCCAAGGCGCATGCGCCCAGCCGGCCTCAGGGGCGGCGAAGAAGAAGGAGCCCCAGAATAAGAGCATTGCCCGGGATCGCTTCGATCCGGGTCGCAAGACGCGTGGTGCGGAAAGTGGTCATGGCGTCAGGCTTTGCTCTTGATTCGCAAATCAGCAGATTCACACGTCAGCTTGGCGACTTGCGGTTAGCAATCCGTAAGCGGACGGCTGGCGTTTTACCGGCCCTTCTCGGCTCCGGCAAGCCGCAACTTTACGCAAGGAAAGGCGGCCGGAAAATAGGTCAGGGCTTTTGCCGTTTGATCCAGTCCGAGACGGCCTTCACAACCTGATCGTCGATACCGATGAAGCCATGCGCAGCCCGTGCCTCGCATGGATGGCCGGTGCCCTGAGGCCCATCGAGCAACAGAATGTCGAGCTTCTCGCCGCCATGCCACTTGCGGAAAGCTTCGATCGATCCCGGCAGCGTGTACTCGCACTGATCCTTCTTGTGTCCGATCAGGAACATCGGCACTTGCGCTTTTTGTTTGCTGTTTTGAATCCCGCGAAGAAAACTCGGCTGATTGCCTGAAGGCATCAGCATCGCGGCCGTCAGCACTACATAATCAGGCCGGTTCTTGCCGTCGGTCGCAGCCAGCATCGTGCCGGTCGAAACCGCAGCACGGCTGGTGCCGACGATCACGACAGGTTCGGCAATCGTCCGCATGTAAGCGACCAGCGCGCCGAGATCGGCGCCGTGCTGCGGATGCCAGCGGTACCCGTTCTGCGGCTTGCTATCCGCGCCTTTCCAGTTCGGCGCAATGTCAGGCACCAAGACTGCAAAGTCCTGCTTCTGATATTCCGCGCGCGTACGGATAAGCTGATTGCCCCGCCCCCATTTGATGTTGCCGTTTGCTGCGATGTCCATCTGGCCGTGGCCGCCGACAAGCAGAATCACGCTCGCGACCGGCTTCTCAGGCTTCAGCAGAATGGCGCGGATTTTCTGGTTACGCGATGGAATCTCGACCGTGGGCTCCGCCGCATTCGCAACAAAAGAAGCAGACAAAATCGCGACGGAAGCGAGTAAAACTACGGCTGTGCGCATGGGTCACCTGTCGCTTAACATTGCATCAAGAAGTATGTCAGTACAAATTCGGACCACAGAACAATAAGGCATCCGTGATGAAACGCATATTCTTCAGCTTGCCTGTACTGCTTATCTGCGCGGCTTGCGCGAGCACATCGGAGCCGCCACCGCAGCCGCAGCCGGTAGCCCCCGATCCGCAGATTGCTTCACTGGAGCCTGCAAGAGGCCCGGCAGAGTGCACGCGTGGCATCAACCAATTCCAGCAGGTGATTGCATCCGACGTCGGCACCGGCTCGCTCGACCGCAACGTATTCCCGCGTGTCGCTGCTGACCTAGGCCCGGTACGTGCGGTCTGCGCGTCAGGCGATGCGGCGGGCGCGAACCGCGAACTTGCCGCGGTCAAAAGGAAGTACGGCTATCGTTGATTCCTACTTCTCTTTCGTGAGAATCTCGCGCGCTTTCTTCATCTCTTCGAGCGCCGCTGCATCCACCTTCGGATAAGCGAGCCCCAAGCCGGAAAGCGCCTCATCCATCGCATGCGCGACCACGAGCCGCGTGAACCATTTCTTGTCGGCGGGAACGACGAACCACGGCGAATGCTCCGTGCTCGTATTACGGATCATGTCCTCATAGGCATCCATGTATTTGTCCCAAAGCATGCGCTCGCCTACATCGCCCGCGTTGAACTTCCAGTTTTTGTCCGGCTCATCGATCCGCTCGAGAAAGCGCTTCTTCTGTTCTTCCTTCGAGACGTTCAGGAAAAACTTAAGAACCTTTGTGCCGTTCCGCGCCATATGCTTTTCGAAAGCGCGGATGTCGTCGAAGCGTTCCTGCCAGATGTCTTTGCCGATCAGCGATTTCGGAACGCGCTGTTTTCCGAGGATTTCCGGATGCACGCGCACGACCAGCACTTCCTCGTAGTACGAGCGATTGAAGACACCGATGCGTCCGCGTTCCGGCAGCGCAACCGTCGTGCGCCACAACCAGTCGTGATCGAGTTCGTGCGACGTCGGCGCCTTGAACGAAGTCACCTGGCAGCCCTGCGGATTGATGCCGGACATAACGTTGTCGAGCACGCTGTCTTTACCTGCCGCATCCATCGCCTGAAGGATCACGAGCAGCGACCACTGATCCTGCGCGTAAAGCATCTCCTGCTTTCCGGCGATCGACTTCACGACATCCTTCAGTTCGTCTTTCGCTTCATCCTTGGAAAGGGTGAGACCGAAGCTGTCGTCCGGCTTCATGTCTTTGAGCCGGAATTTATCCGGTGCAGTGATCCGGTATTGAGACAGCATCTTTGCGCGATCATAGGCCATGGTTCACCTTAGACGATCTTCTCGGCACGAAACTTGTGCGTCGGATTGACGAATTCATCCTGCGCTTCGATCAGCAGAATTTCACGAGAGCCCGCGTCTTTCGTCTGCTTCATCAAACCGAAGATCGAGGATGCTGCGTTCGAAAGCGCTTCCGCCGAAGAATTGGTCTTCAGGAGATGAAAGAAGAAAAGTGCGGCGATGGCATCACCCGCGCCGTTAACGGAGATATCGAGCAGCGGCGTGCGTAGCCGGAACTGGCCGTCCGGCCCCGACACCAGAAGGTCGATCGAATCTTTTGGCGTGTCTTCGATGTGCAGGCTTGTGATTAGAATCCATTTCGGACCCGCGCCATGCAGACGCTTTGTTGCCTTCAGCGCATCCGATAGCGATCTCGTAGTGATGCCCGATAGATAGTCGAGTTCGAACTGGTTCGGCGTAATCACGTCCGCCGCAGGCACCGCCGTGCCGCGCATGAATTCGGGAATGCCGGGTCGCACGAACACGCCGCGCCCGACATCGCCGATCACCGGATCGCAGCAGTAGCGAGCTTTCGGGTTGGCCGCCTTCACTTTCCTGACCGCGCCCACGATCGCTTCGCCGGTCGCGGCATCGCCCATATAGCCGGAGAGCACGCCATCGCACTTCGGCAGTACGCCGCGTTCTTCGATGCCCGCCACGACATCGCGAATAAGATCGGCACCGAACACCTGGCCCCGCCATGCCCCGTAGCCGGTGTGATTCGAGAACTGAACCGTATGCACCGGCCAGACTTCCGCGCCGAGGCGCTGCAGCGGAAAGGCCGCCGAAGCGTTGCCTACATGACCATACGCGACATGGGACTGGATGGAGAGGATGTTCATTGCCTGAAACATAGCGCCTTTCACGAAAAAGCGCGCGAGGCATTTTCATTCCCTCGCCATTATGTGAAACAGACTGCGAACATTCATGAGACCTTAGCCCTGATGCAGTTTCTCCAAAGTTTTGCCGCAGAAGTCGTCGCCTTCACGAAAGCCAATCAGGGCTGGGCACCTTTCATCGTTGCAGCACTCTGCTTCGCGGAGTCGCTCGCCGTCGTCTCGTTTTTTGTTCCAGCGACCGTGATGCTGGTCGGCATAGGCGGGTTGATTGGCGGCGCGGGCTTAAATTTCTGGCCAATCTGGTGGGGCGCGGTAGTTGGCGGCATCCTCGGCGACTGGCTCTCCTATGTCGTCGGTTATTATTTCAAGGACAGCGCACATCACCATTGGCCGCTGTCGCGCTATCCGGAATTCACAAAACGCGCGGACGACTTCATGCGTAAATGGGGCGCGATGGGCGTTTTCATCGGCCGCTTCTCCGGGCCGCTGCGCGCCTTCGTGCCGCTGGCTGCTGGTGTTTTCGCCGTACCGCAATGGAAGTTTCAGCTTGCGAACGTCGCCTCGGCAATCGTCTGGGCGTTCGTGTTGCTCGCCCCTGGCTGGGGGCTTCTGAAATACATTTCGAAATACGTTCCGCATTAACGAAAACGGGCGGGAAAATCCCCGCCCGCTTCATATTCGGTCTGGGTGAAAATCAGATCGGATAATGCGGATGCCCGGTCATGATGGTCATCCAGCGCAGCTCGGTGAACTCGTTGATGCCCGCGCGTCCGCCGAAGCGGCCGTAGCCCGAGTC
>JAKFYO010000024.1 GCA_021730825.1 Hyphomicrobiales bacterium | reverse complement strand
GCACTCTCCGATACCGCCGTGCTCGTGAACGAGGTCGGCGACATCGGCATCGATCACAGCCTTTATGAGATCGTGGAAGAGGGCGTGATCCTGCTCTCGAGCGGCTGCCTTTGCTGCTCGGTGCGCGGCGATCTCGTGAACTCGCTCGAGAATCTTCTGCGTGCGCGCGACAACAATCGCTGCAAGCCGTTCAACCGGGTCGTGATCGAGACGACCGGCATCGCCGATCCCGCGTCGGTCATTCACATCATCATGACGCAGCCTTACCTCACGCTGCGCTACCGGCTCGATGGCGTGGTCACGCTGGTCGATGCTGTGAACGGTATGAAGACGCTCGACAATCACGAGGAAGCACTGAAGCAGGCGGCAATGGCCGACCGCATCGTGATCACGAAGACCGATTTACCGGAAGGTGCAGCGGCACTGGGTGCGCTGCGCGAGCGTCTGAAGAAACTAAATCCAGCGGCAATCGTGCTCGAAGGCAATGTGAAAGCTGAAGAACTGCTTCATGCCGGGCTCTATGACCCGCAGAAGAAAATTCCGGATGTCGCGCGCTGGCTCCGCGAGGAAGCGGTGATCGCCGCCGAAGAAGACGCGCACGGCCATCACCATCGCGATCATCATCATGGCCACGATCATCAGGGTCATGATCACGGGCATCACCACCATCACGCGCACGATCAGGCCTCGCGCCATGACGCTTCGATCAAGACCTTCAGCATTGCGACCGAGAAGCCGATCCCGCTGAATACGCTCGAGATGTTTCTCGATCTGATGCGCTCGGCGCACGGCGACAAGCTCTTGCGCATGAAAGGCATCGTGCAGCTCGACGACGATCCTGACCGTCCGGTGGTGTTTCATGTGGTGCAGCATCTGATGCATCCGCCGGCACGGCTGGAGGCCTGGCCCGACGCGGACCGTAGAAGCCGCATGGTATGCATCACCAAGGATCTGCCGCCGGAGATGGTGCGCAAGATGTTCAATGCGTTCCTCGGCGTTCCGCAGGTCGATACGCCCGATAAGGCCGCGCTCACCGATAACCCGCTGGCGGTCCGATCCTAACATTCGCGTTCCTCAGCAGCGGCGCTTAGATTTGGCATTCGCGCTTAGAGGTCGCCGCGCTGGCGTCGCGAATGCCAAATCGCGCCACTGCCGATCGGAAGCCGCTAAGTCTTTTTCTTCTTCGCACTTGCCCACTTCCGGCAATCTGTCGGAAGCTGACGCTACGGAAAAGCGCCGCAAAGCGCGCTGCCGAAGGGGAAGAAAAATGGGTCTTATCCAGGAATTCAAATATCTGCGCGGCGCGCTTTCGACGCTGCGCATGACAACGCCGATCGCGAAGAACCCGAAGCGCGTGTTTCCTTGGGTGGTCGAAGACCTCGCCAAGAAATTCGGCGACAAGGAAGCATTGATCTCCGACCGCGAGCGTTTCACCTATCGCGAACTGGATGCGCGTGCGAACCAGTATGCGCGCTGGGCGCGGGCGCAAGGCGTCGGCAAGGGCGATGTCGTTTGCCTCTTGATGCTGAACCGGCCCGAATATGTCGTGATTTGGCTCGGCATCCTCCGCGCGGGCGGAGTCGTCGCGCTGCTCAACACCAATCTCACCGGCACGCCGCTCGCACACTCGATCTCGATCGTCGCGCCGAAGCACGTGATCGTGGATTCGCGCCTCATCAATTCCTTCAACGGCGCGAAAGCGCAGATCACCGCGACCCCGAAGGTCTGGGTGCATGGCGAATCGAACGAATACGATCGCATCGAGCCTGCAGTCGCCGCGATGGACAACGCCGCCATTCCCGAAGGCGACCGTCCCGATCTCGACATCAACGACCGCGCGCTCTTTATCTATACGAGCGGCACGACCGGCCTGCCGAAGGCCGCGAACATTAATCACTATCGTTTGATGCTGGCTGCGAACGGCTTTGCAGGCGCAATCGGCACCAAGCCTTCGGACCGCATGTATGACTGCCTGCCGATGTATCACTCGAACGGCGGCATGGTCGCGACGGGTGCGACCCTGATCGGCGGCGGCACGGTCATTATTCGCGAGAAATTCTCGGCGCGCGAATTCTGGGACGATTGCGTCAAGTGGAAGTGCACGGCCTTCATCTATATCGGCGAGTTGTGCCGCTATCTCGTGACGGCGCCGCCGAACGACAACGAAAAGAAGCATTCGATCCGCGTCTGCTGCGGCAACGGCATGCGCCCGGACGTCTGGCCGCTCTTCAAGGAGCGGTTCGGGATTCCGAAAATTCTCGAGTTTTATGCGGCGACCGAAGGCAATGTGGCGAGCTTCAATTTCGACGGCACGCCGGGCGCTATCGGACGGCTGCCGAAATATCTCGCGCACCGCTTCCCGACCCGCATCGTGAAATTCGATGTCGAAACCGAGCAGCCTGTGCGCGACAAACAGGGCTTCTGCATCGTCTGCGAACCCGGCGAAGTGGGTGAGGCGATCGGGCAGATTCTGAACGACCCGAGCAAGCCCACGAACCGCTTCGAAGGTTATGCCGACCCGGAAGCGACCAAGAAGAAAATCCTGCACGATGCCTTCGAGAAGGGTGACGCCTGGTTCCGCACCGGCGATCTCTTACGGCAGGACGAGAAGGGCTATTTCTATTTCATCGACCGCATCGGCGACACCTTCCGCTGGAAGGGCGAGAACGTCTCGACTTCGGAAGTCTCGGAAGCCTTTACGGTTTTCCCCGGCGTGCAGGAAGCGACGGTCTATGGCGTGCCGGTGAAAGGGTTCGACGGCAAGGCCGGCATGATCGCGGTCGTCTCCGACGGTCATCTCGATCTTGCCGCACTCCGCGCGCATGTCACGAAATCGCTGCCGGACTATGCGCGTCCGATTTTCATTCGCCTGAAACGCGAACTCGATGTTACGGGCACGTTCAAGCAGCGGAAGCTCGATCTCGTGAAGGAGGGCTTCGATCCTTCGGCGGTCAAAGACGAAGTCTATTTCAACGATTCCACGCAGGGTGCTTACGTGCCGCTGGATTCAGCGCTCTACGAGAAAATCCAGGCCAAGGCATTCAGGCTCTAGATGGCAGTTGCGCGACCGGAAGAAATATTTCTGTTCTGGAAGGACGCGGGGCCGGACAAGTGGTTTACATCCGATCCCGCGTTCGACGTAGAAGTCCGTGCGCGCTTCATGGAAACTTATGAAGCTGGATTACGGGGTGAACTCGACGGCTGGGAGCGCTCGGCCTACGGCGCGTTCGCGCTCGTTATTCTGCTCGATCAGTTTCCGCGCAACATGTTTCGCGGCACACCGCAGGCGTTTGCGACCGACGAGAAAGCAAAACAGATCGCCGAACGCGCGATTGCGGCGGGCCGCGACAAAGCCGTCGATCCGGAAGTGCATACGTTCTTCTATTTGCCCTACATGCACTCGGAACTGCTCGCCGATCAGGAGCGCTGTGTCGCGCTGATGGCGAAAAGCGGCAAGCAAGAAAACATTAAGTATGCCGAGATCCACCGCGATGCGATCGCGCGCTTCGGGCGTTTTCCGCACCGGAACGAGATCTTGGGGCGTAAATCGACGCCCGAGGAAATTGCCTATTTGCAGGGCGGCGGCTTCAGCGGCTGATCTGGAACATTTCCTGAAGGGTTTCTTAACGGCGCTCTGATACCTCTCCATAAAATGCGAGCAAAAACTCGCGGGACGGGGATATCGGCGTGGCGATTGCCAATCAGCAGCCGGAAGAACAGCGCAGCTTGCGCGCAATAGCGCGCGAGTTGATTTCGCGTGCGCTCGGTCTTTTCACAGGCACGAGCGATCACTCGGTTGCGCGGCGTGGTGCCGCGACGGCATTTGCGATCCGCATTGCGGGTGCCGCGGTCGCGTTTCTCTCGCAGATCATTCTCGCTCGCTGGATGGGCCGCTACGAATTCGGCATCTATGTATATGTGTGGACATGGCTGCTGCTTCTCGGAAGTCTGGTGCCACTCGGACTTTGCACCGCTGCGCAGCGCTTCATTCCGGAATATCAGACGCAAGGCGATTTCGCGCGGCTCCGCGGTTACATCTTCGCGAGCCGCTGGTTTGTAGTCGCCATTGCAACGGCAGTTGCAGGCACGACGATCGCGGGGCTCTTCGTTTTCCAGAAGTATCTCGACAATCACTATGTCGTGCCGCTGGTGCTGATGTGTGCATGTCTGCCGATGCATGCGCTCTCCGCCGCGCAGGACGGAATCTCGCGTTCCTATAACTGGATCGATATGGCGCTTGCGCCGGGTTACATCGTGCGCCCGCTCGTGATCCTCGCTTTCATGGCGGGATTTCATTACGCGGGCATGCCGAACAGCGCGCTCTATGCGATGGCTTCTACCGTTTTCGCCTATTGGATCGTCACGGTCGCGCAACTCGTCATGATGGGGCGCCGCCTGAAAGAGAAAGTGCCTGCGGGTCCGCGGACTTACGAAACGAAATTCTGGCTTGCGACTGCGTTTCCGATTTTCATGGTCGAGAGCTTCTATTTTCTCTTGACCTATACCGACATTCTAATCCTTGAGCTTTACGTCGATCCGGACGAAGTCGCGGTCTATTACGCCGCGACGAAAATTCTGGCGCTGGTTGCCTTCGTCTATTTCGCGGTGTCGGCGGCAACCGCGCATCGCTTCGCGGAGTATCACGTCTCCGGCCAACGCGATAAGCTAGAGCGGTTTCTGACCGACTCCATCAAGTGGACGTTCTGGCCGTCGCTCGCCGGCACGCTCGGGCTGCTTGTCATCGGCAAATTTCTGCTTGCACTATTCGGCGAGGGCTTCGATTCGGGTTACGGGCTGATGTTCGTGCTCGCGGTCGGCCTGCTCGCGCGCGCGGGCGTGGGGCCGGTCGAGCGTTTGCTCAACATGGTCGGCGAGCAGAAAGCCTGCGCGCTGATCTATGCCGGCGCTTTCATTCTCAACCTGTCGCTCTGCTTCATCCTGATCCCTCACCTGAAACTCTATGGTGCGGCAATCGCGATCTCGGCGGCGATGATGTTCGAATCCGCGATGCTTTATCTGGTGACCAAGCGCAAGCTCGGCCTGCACGTCTTCGTCTGGAAGAAGCCGGCGTAAGCTTTTTTGGAGCGCGATCTTATCCGAAAACCGCTTCACACTTTTCGGGATCGCGCTTTAAGCT
>JAKFYO010000321.1 GCA_021730825.1 Hyphomicrobiales bacterium | reverse complement strand
GTCGCCACCGTTGACGCCGCTGAAGATGCCAAGAATTGCAGAGGTCGGATTGGTGTCGTCGTCCGGCTGCAGGAAGCCGCCCTGATTGCCGGGCGTTTCGTCATGCAGCACGTCGCCGAGCAATTTGATGTGCGCGAGCAGCGTCGGGCCGTCGTCTTCGAATACGATTTTGCCGCCGATGGCGACGGAGTCGGAGTCCGAGTCCCCGTCCGAATCCGTGACGGTGACGACCGCATTGATGAAGCCGTCGAGATCGACTGGCTCGTCATGGCTCGAACCACCGATCGGATGATTGAGCGAGAGATACTGAACGAGGCTCAGGCTGCCGAAGTCGTCGATATGGATAGCAAACGCGGCGGGACCATCCACCGCGCCCGCGCGGCCGATGACCAACGCGGGGTTCGACGGATCCTGCACCAGATAAATCGGGGTTCCGTCGGTGAGCGTGAGGTTCGAGAGCACACCAGTGCCGCCCTCGATCGAGAGCGAGAACTTGTGAGGATACGGCGGGAAGTCTGCGCCGATGTTCGAAACATCGAGCACGACCGGAAGCAGGCTGCGCGCATAACCGATTGCACCGGTGCCCGCGACATGCGGATCGTCACCCTTGTTCGCAATGCCGTCGAACGCGGTCTGCGCGTTGCCCGGCAGAAGCGCATAGAACGCCTCGTCGAGCTGCGTGATCGTATTCAGAATGCCCGCGGTCTCGTCGTGGACGAGATGGATGTGCGGGACTGCGATGATCTTCGCTTCCGGCACGTCGTCGGTGACATAGACACGGACCTTGCCCGAGAGCACGACGGAGTCGCCGTCGAAGTCGGTCGCCTTGATGATCTGACCGAAGTCGATGAATTCGACAAAGCCGTCGCCGTTGCGCAGCGTAGAATTTTCGCCGTCGCCTTCTTTGTGGATCAGTTCATCGAACAGGCGGAACGTGAAGTCGCCGTTCGTCTCAAGTGTCAGCGAGAAAACCGGATTGCCGTTCGGGCCGGGTTCGTAAGCCGTCAACACATTGCCGGCGACCTGATAGGTCAGAACCTTGCCGTTCTCCGGGCTCGCCGTCTGCTTCGAGAACAGCGTATAGGCACTCGCCATAACTTGCGCGGCGTTATCGACGAACGAGAACGTCGCAGGCGCCGGACCGTCGGCGCCGAAGCTGACGATCGACGAAAGCGAACCGGTGCTGGTCACGATCGCGGGACCGAACACGCCTTCCGTATAGGAGCCGTCCGCGTTGCCGTCGTTCGGGCTCGTGCCCTGCGACCACAACGTGAGAATGTCGTCTTCATCAGCGCGAACGCTGACTTCTTCACCATTCGCCATCGGCGCGTCGTCGTCGACGCGCACCGGCAAGATGCCGTTCTGCGGCGTACCGTTGCCGTCCTTCACCGTGAACGGCAGGTTGATGAGAATGTCGTTCTCGAACGCGCCGCTTCCCGGCGGCTGATGATCGAGCGGACCGGAGATCGTGATCGTGAACGCACCGGTCATAAAGTCGGTAACTACCAACTCGATAACAGTCGTCGTGACACTGGTGTTGGGGTCGGTGGTCGCGCCGATCAGCGTCAGCGTGGCCTGATCCCAGGTCCACACGACATCGAGGCCATGCGACTGCAGACCCTGCCCGTTCAACATACTCGCATGGAACAGAATTGGTTCGAGCGCGTTTGGACCGTTAGCCCCAAATGCGTAGACGAGGTTCCCGCTGAAAGTAAAAGAACCGTCGTCGTCACCCTGCGTAACGTCGGCGTCCTGATTGCCGTTGCCGTGAACGCTGTTGACGAAATCTTCGTCGAGATCGACGAGCGATTGCTCGCCGACCGTCGGTGCGTCGTCGTTGAAGCCTAAATCGCGCTGTTCAAACTGCGGAAAGCCGAACGCTGTCGGCGGCAGCAGAGGCAGAATTGGATAAGCCGGATCGATGTTGACGATGAGCGGCGAGAAATTTTCGCCGCTGCTCGGGGCGGGAGCTGCCGGCTGCACTTCTTCGATTGCACCGAAGGTCGCGACGAGATTCTCAGGCGGATAAACCTGCGTTCCGATCTGGACTGAAGGCGGATTGGTGGCGCCTCCCTCGATAAGAAAAACGCGCCCATCTTCCAGCACGATACGAAGATCGCCGGCGCTCGATTCAAGATGTACGACCTTGGAGCCGTCAGGCAGCGTGATAACGCCAGCCGCGTTCGGTTTGAGCTTGATGACCTGACCAGTGCCCGACGCTGGTGGAAGTTGTGTGCCCGTCTGCGCGACCTGAAATGGGGCGAAAGTCTGGCCCGCACTTGGCGCAACAGTGGCACTTAAATTTCCAAGCTCAGAGTTCCGAATCTCTGCATTACTATTTTCGTTCTCGGAAATTCGCTCGGACGAAATGCTCTTCCCAACTTTATCCAACATGGGAACGGTACCAATCTATAAAAGCCGCAATAACCGAACATTAACATTCAGTTACGCTCCGCGCGCAACATCACGATAAATTAATCATGAATTAGAGAAGCATTGTTTCGAGTGTGGCCGGCGTGCAACAGACCCCTACCTGCTTACTTACACGGGATGCTCTCGCCCAATTAGTAATGTGTCGCGCACCAAAATATACATTTCAGTACTGTTGAATAAGAAGCCGAGGGGTTGATCGATGCGTGCGAATTGCACGAAGACCATCAGCTGCACGCAGGTGCGGATCTGGCTGGCATCGGCATTTATTTCAATCGCTTGGCTGTCGCCTTCGTCTGCACAAATGCAGTGGCCAGCGCCCAAAGGCGACTTCAGGGTACCATTGGCGCCCGACGTAGAAGTGCCTGAAGAACCCGAAACACCCGTGGTCCCGCTCAGGCGGCGACCAGACCCCTGGACCGTCGTCCGGCCGCAAGCGCCGGCGCCACAGGAAAAGAGCGGCCCTCCCTTACCTCCGCCCCGTATCTTCACGGACTGGGAAAAGTGCAACACCCCCTCACAGGACTTCGAGGAGGTAATCCGTTCATGCGCACAAATAATCCAGGACGAGCAAGAGCCGGCCGAGCGCCGCGCCCGTGCTTTCATGATTCGAGCCGCGATCAACGAAGGCATTGGCCTGACCATCCCGGCGCTTGCCGATCTCAACGAAGCGATCACGCTTTCGCCCCGCACGGCGCTTGCCTATGAGCGCCGCGGCTCGATCTGGCTGCGCGAGAAGAATTACGATCAGGCGTTGAAGGATTTTCAGGCTGCGATCCGGCTCCAGCCGAAATCCGCAGAACTGTTCGTCCTGCGCGGCATTACCTACCGCAGCAAGGGCGACCATCCGAAAGCGCTCGCGGATTTCACCGCCGCAATCGCGCTTAATCCGAAATACGAGGTTGCGTTTTACGAACGCGGTCAAGCGCATCTCGAGCAGAAAGAGCTTCCGCAAGCCCTCGCCGACTTTGGTGAATCATTGCGGGTAAACCCGCGCTTCGCGCTTGGGTTCTATGGAATAGGCTCGGTGCAAAGCGCGGACAATCAGGTCGCGCTCGCCATTGCTGCATTCACCGAAGCGCAGAAGCTCGATCCACGCCTCATGGCGCTTGTAAGCATGCAGAAGGGTCTCGCGCGCCAGCGCGCTGGCGATTGTAAGCTCGCGCTGGAGGATTATGCAGCAGCCTTGTCCGCCGGCTTGCGCAACGCAAATATTCTCAAGCAACGCGGCATTTGCTGGCGGCTCCTGGGCCAGAACGATTTCGCAATCCTCGAACTTTCACAATCGATCGTTGTATCGGCACGCGACGCGGAAACTTTTACCGAGCGCGGTATCGCAAAAGCGCAGAAGGGTGAAATGAATGGGGCGCTGATCGACTTCAACGAGGCGATCAAAATCAATCCGAAAGCAGAAGCCGCCTATTTGAGCCGTGCGCAAATCCGGCGCAGCCGCAACGAGTTGAAGGAAGCAATCGCCGACATCGACAAGGCAATTTCCATCCGTCCCACGGCCTACGCGCTGACCGAGCGCGGGATCACATATTTTCAACTCGCCGATCAGGCGAGCGCGCTTAACGACTTCAATGCCGCCTTGGAGCTGGATGGTCAGCTTCCGATGGCGCTTTTTGCAAGAGGCTATCTGTTGCGGAAATCCGGCGACCCAAAATTCTCCGAATTCGACATGGCCGATGCAGTGCGGAGACAGCCCGATATACTCCAGCGCGCAAAATCGCTCGGCTTCACCAGCGAATGATGTTCTTCGCAATCAGCTAGCCGCGCTGCATACCCCAGCGGCGCACCGTGCGCTTTTCGATGCCACGGAAGATGATGCCTTCCACGAATAGACCGACTGCCATGACGGTCAACAAGCCTGCGAACACGGACGCGGTGTCGAGCATGTTGCGGTTCTCGAAGATGAACCAGCCCAGCCCACCTCGGCCAGACGACACACCGAATACGAGTTCGGCCGCGATCAGCGTTCGCCATGCGAAGGCCCAGCCGATCTTGAGACCCGCGAGGATCGCGGGAAACGCTGCAGGAATGAGAATCTGCAAGACGTAACGGAGACCGCGAAGGCCGAAGGTCTGCCCAGCCATTCGCAGCGTCTCAGAGACCGCGAGAAACCCGGTGTGCGCGTTAAGGGAAACCGCCCATAGCACCGAGTTCACGATCACGAAGACCAGCGATGGCGTGCCGAGCCCAAACCACAAAAGTGCCACCGGCAGCAATGCAATCGCGGGCAAAGGATTGAACATCGCGGTCATGATCGACAGAAAGTCTGTACCGATGCGCGTCGATACCGCGATCGTAGTCACCACCGCAGCCAGGAATATTCCGATCGCGTAGCCGATGACGAGGACTTGCAGCGTCACGAACAGGCGTTGCGGAATGACGCCGGAGAGAATGCCGCTATAGAGCGCCTGAACCGTCGCCGTGAATGTAGGGAACGAAAGCACGTTGCCGTGCGCGGCCATGTAGCGGCCATAGCCCTCCCACGCCAAGATCAGAACGAGCAGGATAACGGTCTTGCGAAAAGCGCCGTTGTTCCAAAGCCGTTCCCAGAACGAAAGCGGCCTCGCGGCGTCGCCGAAGTTTGCTGGTGCTGCGGCGGCCCGCTCGAACTCCGGGCGTTTCGGGGGCGACGGTTTTTCGGCGAGCGGCTTCATTGCTTCGCTCCGTCGCCAAACAACATGTGGTTGATGCGCTTGCACCTG
>JAKFYO010000313.1 GCA_021730825.1 Hyphomicrobiales bacterium | reverse complement strand
TAATGTGGCGGTTCGCAGGTCCGTATTGGCCCGCAGTGAACTGGTTTACGGACCTGCGAACCAAAGCCACATTAGAGAATCTTAGTTTCCTAGTGTCCTTTCGAATCCGAAGTTCGCGGAAGGACTTGCGGCACTGTCAAGCGAACTTCGGATTCGGGACACTAGGAGTAGGCCAATGAGCGCCACCAAAACGCGGATCGCGATCCTGGGCGCGTCGGGTTACACCGGCGCCGAACTGGTGCGCCTGCTGCTCCGCCATCCGAACGCGGAAATCGTGGCACTCACCGCCGACCGCAAGGCCGGCAAGACCATGGCGAGTGTCTTCCCGCATTTCTATGGCATCGAGCTGCCGAAGCTCATCACCATCGAAGAACTCGATGTGAACGCGATTGACCTCGTGTTCTGCGCGCTGCCGCACGGCACGACGCAGAAGGTGATCAAGGATTTGTTCGAGAAGGCGCCGAAGCTGAAAGTAATCGATCTTTCGGCCGACTTCCGCATCCGCGATCCGCTCGCCTACGAAAAATGGTACGGCCACGCGCATCAGGCGCTCGAGCTTCAGAAGGAAGCGATCTACGGCCTCGTCGAACTCTATCGCGACGAGATCAAGAATGCGCGGCTGGTTGCCAATCCCGGCTGCTACACTTCGACCTCGATCCTCGCGGTGGTGCCGCTGATCGAAGCTGGCGCAATCGAAACGGATTCCATCGTCATCGACTCCAAATCCGGCATGACCGGCGCGGGCCGCTCGGCGAAAGAAGAGATGCTGTTTTCGGAAGTTTCCGAAGGCATGCACGCCTACGGCGTCGGCGGGCACCGGCACATGGCCGAGCTCGACCAGGAGTTTTCGGACGCGGCGAGCCGGCCGGTGGTGCCGAGTTTCACTGCGCATCTCATTCCCATGAATCGCGGCATCTACGCGACGCACTATGTGAAGATGTCGGGCTCGACCACCGCCGAGCAGCTTCACAGAATTCTCGCGGATTTCCATTCCGGCCAGCCGTTCGTGCGCGTGCTCGAATTCGGCATGGTGCCGCAGTCGCGCCATGTGCGCGGCTCGAACATGACCTATATCGGCGTTGTCGCCGACCGCGGCACCGGAAAAGCGATCGTGATTTCGACGCTCGACAATCTCGTCAAGGGTGCGTCGGGTCAGGCCGTGCAGAACATGAACGTGATGCTGGGCCTGCCGGAGACGACCGGCCTCGATCAGATCGCGCTGTTCCCGTAATCAACGATTCCGGCGGTAGACGCCTTCATTGCCGCGCGGATCGGTCGTGTTGCGCTCGTTGCTGCGCGGCGAGGTGTCGTTATTGCGCGGCGTGGCATCGCGCGGTCCGGCGTCGCGTTCGCTGGTCCGGTCGTCGGAGCGTGGTTGATTTTTCTGCGGAGGCGGCTGGTTATCGCCGAGCGCGGTGAGCCGCTCCTGCGAACGGTCGCGCGCCCATTTGTCGAGCGCCCGGTCGCCTCTCGTCGCGATCGCCTTGCGATACTCCGCGCGCGCGGCAACGACATTGCCCTGCCGTTCATAGGTCAGGCCGCGATTGTAAAGCGCGCCGGTGAAACCGCTATCGATCCTGAGAGCTTCGTCGAAGTCAGCGAGCGCGCGGTCGTAGTTGCTTTTCTGGAGCCACGCATCGCCGCGGAAATTGAAAGAGTAGGCGTTTTTCGGATTAATCAGGAGCGCATCGGAGAAGTCGATAATCGACTTGTCGAATTCCTTGTTGCGCAGATAACCGAGGCCGCGGTTCGAAAGCACGATCGAGCGGTCTTCGGTGTTCAGGCCGCCCTTGTCGAGCGCCGCGCCGCATACGCGAATGATCGCAAGATCGTCGTCCTTGAGCGTCGCCTGATAGCAATCGTCGGCCGTCTGTGCGCGGACCTGCGGCGAAACGGCGAGGGCGGCGAAAAGTAACGCAGCAAGCACGGGACGGCGCATGACGAATTCCTGACACTTTAAGAGTCCGGCAATCCTAGGACGCCTGCCGCCGCTTGAGAAGCGCCGGGCGATCACTCACCTGTGAGCGCTTTCTACTGCGCCTACCGGTTGAGCCAGGCGAGAATAATGCGGCTTACCGCTTCGGCCGCGTCCTGCTGCACGAAATGACCGGCACCGGGGATGGTAGCTAACGTGAAATCCTTCTCGACGAAGTTCCAGACCCCGTTCAATCCCTCGGAGAGCAGCGCCTTGTCTTCCATGCCGTGAATGAGCAGGGTCGGCGCCTTCACCTTCGGCGGCGGCGCGGTCGGCGCGACATAAGGCGGTGCCGGATAGTTCGCCTGATAATAATGCAGCATGGCCTCGGCGTCCGAACGCTCCATCGCGGCGAGATGGAATTTCTTCGCTTCCGGGTCCGTTACCCATGCGCCGAGACGATCGAGCGAAATCTTCTTGTAAAATTCCGGGTCCTGAAAATTGCGCGCGTATTGCGAATTCTTCTGCTGCTCCGGATTTTCCGCGATCTGCTTCGCGAGCGTCCACGGGTGCGGCATGTTCAGAACCACGAGCCGCTCCGTGATGTCGGGCCGGCGCATGGCGACATTCCATGCGGTGGCGCCACCCCAGTCGTGACCGATGATCGTCGCCTTCGCGGCCCCTTCGTTGCTGACGACCGCCGCACAATCGGTGACGAGCTTGCGCATCGCGTAATTCTCGACGCCTTTCGGCTTGTCGGAGAGATTATAGCCGCGCATCGAAAGCGCGCAGACGCGAAACTGTTTCGAGAGCGCGTCGATCTGATGCCGCCAGGTCAGCCAGTAATCGGGGAAGCCGTGCATCAGTACGACCAGCGGACCTTTGCCGAGCGCGGCGTAATGGATCTTCACGCCTTCGTTGTCGGCATATTTGTGCTCGACGCGGTCGCCAAGCGAAAGCAACGGGTCCGGGCTGACCGCGCCCGAACCCGAAATCAGCTCCATCAGCGGATCGTTCATTGCAGCACGGCCATGCCGAGCGACTCCGCGATCAGCGCGGGGCGTTCCTGGCCTTCGATCTCGACCGTGACTTCGTATTTGAAGAGAAGCTCTTTCGGCGAGCGCTGCGTGACGTCGGCGAGCTTGAAGGTGCCGCGCACGCGCGAGCCTGCGCGCACCGGATTGAGAAAGCGCACTTTATCGAGGCCGTAGTTGATGCCCATCGCGCGGTTCGCCATCGCGGGGAGTGCCTCGTAGCCCATGCCCGCGAGCAGTGAGAGCGAAAGATAACCGTGCGCGATGGTGCCGCCGAACGGCGTCTCTTTTTTCGCGCGCTCGGGATCGACGTGAATCCATTGGTGATCGTTGGTCACTTCAGCGAAGCCGTCGATCATCTTCTGATCCACCGTGATCCAGCTCGATTGACCGAGCACGGTCCCGATGCGGCTCTTGATCTGGTCGGCGGTAAGCGTTTCCTTTGCCATTGTCTTTTTCCTTGGTGCTTTTCGAAAGACTAGGAGGGCGCAGGCTGCCGTGCAATCCTGCACGCAAGGCTACGCCCGGACGCGCGTATGCCGTAGCGGCAAGGCATGGGGCGGATATTCCGCAGAGCGCAATGAACGAAGTCGAACGGTTGTCCAACGAAAACTATCTGCAATCGATCCGCATCCATGCCGGATTTCAGCAGCCGTGCGAGGTACAGGATCATAACGGTATTCTCCTCGTCGCGGGCGCAAGCAATTTTCCGGGCGGCTACTGGAACGCGGCCGCGCGCGACAATGTTTCGGTCGATCCGGGCGAGCTTGCGCAGGCGGCGCGTGCGTTCTTCGCGCCGAGAAAGCGTATGTATACTTTCTCGGTGATCGGAAAGCAGGACGGCGATCTCGAAGAGTATCTCCGCGACAACGAATATGAAGAGCGCTTTCAGATTCCCTGCATGTCGGTGACGAAGCCGCTGCACGCGCGTGAGACGCCGGACGGCGTTCGCATCGAGACGATGAGCAGTGCGAAGCACCTGAACGATTTTGTGGAAGTCAGCGTGCTTGCTTACGCGATGCTGGGACTGCCCGAAGTCCATACGCGCGCGATGTTCTCGAAACCCGAAGCGATGTTGGACAAAAACATCGTCGGCATTATCGCCTACCGCGGCGAGGAGCCGCTCGCGACTTCGGTTGCATTTACGACGGGCGAGTGCGCGGGCCTCTACTGGATCGGGACGCGGCCGAATGCGCAGCGGCTCGGTCTTGGCGCGTTGCTGACGGTGGAATCCACGAACAGGGCGTTCGATGCAGGCGCGAAGGCTGTGACGCTACAGGCGAGCAAATTCGGCGAGCCGGTCTATCAGCGTCTGGGATTTGAGACTTACGACAAGCTCACGCGTTACGGGCCGAAGACGCTCGAATGAAGTTACGCCTGCACCCGCACATAGCGTCCGGGCGCGTCCTCGATCGCGGGCAGTGTGCCTTCACCCGGCGTGCGCGCAGGCACTTCGCGGCGGTCGATGTCCTTGATCCACGAAAGCCAGTCCGTCCACCACGAGCCTTTATGCTCGATCGCGTTGTCGATCCATTTGTCGAGTTCGCCGTCCGCTGGTCCGCCGGTCCAGAAACTGTATTTCTTTTTTGCCGGCGGATTGACGACGCCTGCGATGTGACCTGATCCGCCGAGCACGAAGCGCACCGGCCCGCCGAAGAAACTCGAACCCAGGAACACGGATTTCGGCGGCGCGATGTGATCTTCGCGCGTGGCTAAATTGTAAACCGGCACTTTCACGCTGCCGAGATCGAGCCGCACATTGTCGAGCACCATTTTGCCGGCCGAGAGTTTGTTCTCGAGGTAGCAGTTGCGAAGATAGAAGGAGTGGTTGGCCGCCGGCAGCCGCGTCGAGTCCGAATTCCAGAACAGGAGATCGAACGGGAAGGGCGCCTTGCCGCGCATATAGTTGTTGACGATGTAGGGCCAGACCAGATCGTTCGAGCGCAGCATGTTGAAAGCCATCGCCATCTTGGTGCTGTCGAGAAATCCGACCTGCTTCATGCGCCGCTCAAGCGCTTCGAGTTGCTCCTCATCGACGAAAACTTTGAGATCGCCCGCGTGCGTGAAATCGACTTGTGTCGCGAGGAACGTAGCACTTGCGATGCGGTCTTGATTGGTCGCCGCGAGATAGGCGAGCGAAACGGCGGTCATGGTGCCGCCGACGCAATAGCCGCAAATGTGCGCCTGCTTCTCGCCGGTGATTTTCTCCGCCGTGTCGAGTGCCGCGAACACGCC
>JAKFYO010000076.1 GCA_021730825.1 Hyphomicrobiales bacterium | reverse complement strand
GTACGCAAGCATTCGATTTACGAAATCCCGTTCGAAAACAAGTTCGATGTGGCGTTCTCGATCGGCGTCATCCACCATTTAGCCGACCCGGAAGCCGCTGTGGGACAGTTGATCAAGTCGGCAAAGCCGGGCGGGCGTGTGCTGATATGGGTGTATGGCCAGGAAAACATGGGCTGGCTGACGCGCTATTTCGATCCCATTCGCCGGTTGCTGTTCAGCCGGCTGCCGTTGGGTCTCGTCTTCCATCTTTCGCTGTATGCCAGTGCGGCGCTCTGGCTGGCGCTTCGTCTGGGACTTTCGCGCCTGGAATACTACAAACTGCTGCGCGGCCTGCCGTTCAGGAACTTGCGGGTGATTGTCTTCGATCAAATGATCCCGCGGGTTGCCAATTATTGGCCGAAGGAATTCGTCGAAGCGTTGGTGCGCAACGCCGGCCTGGAAGATATTCGCCTCGTTCACGTCAACGAAATGTCGTGGTCGGCAAGCGGTCGCAAGCCGCTCGCGTGACCCATTCTCATCAAATCAATCGCTGATCATTCCCGAGAGCCCATGCGCCTGTCTTACCTGTTGTCCCTGACACCGCTGGAAACCTGGCGGCTGGCGCGTCTGCGTCTGCCCGGGCTGAAGGGTGGTCCGGCCTGGACGCCCTCGGAACTCCTCTCGTCCGGCAAGCACGGCCGCGGCATCCGCTTTGCGGAATTGCTTCTGCGGCAGGAGGCGGTCGCGCGCCGTCACATGGCCTGGCAGCCGCTCGATTTCGAAGGCCGCCGCGCGGTCGAAATCGGCTGCGGTCCACTCGGGGGCTTCGGACCTTTGGCTCTTTTCTGCGGCGCAGTTTCGTTTGAAAGCGCCGAGCCGGAATGGGATGCCGCGCTGTTCTTCAGCGACGAAATTCGCGAGCGGTATCTGCGGACGTTCCATGCCGATCTCTGCGCGCTGTACGGCCCGCGCATGGACTTCGCTCAATTCACCGCTGCCCTCCAGGGGCGCATGACGATCCATCGCGGCGGCTTCGAAGCGGCGCCCATCGCCGGCCCTGTCGATATCGTGCTGTCGCAATCGTGCATCGAGCACGTCTTTCCGCTCGAGGCCACGGTGGGCAAGCTCGCCAGCATCCAAGGCAAAGGCACGCGCTTTCTGCATCTGGTCGATTTCGGGAATCACTATCCGACCGGCAACCCGTTCGACGGGCTCTACGATCAGCCGCCCGCCGAATACATCGCGCGCCGCGGCAAGGCGATCAACCTGCTGCGCGCGCCCGACGTCGAGAGCCTGTTCGCGAAACACGGCATCCCGGTCGCCATGGTCGCATCCCGCGTCATGAAGGACTCGTTTGCCGGCGTCATCCATCCCTGGTGGCGGGAGCGCTATGACGATACGGCGCTGTTCACCCAGCTTGCCCTGGTGGTCAGCCCGTCCGCATGATCGACGTGCTGCACGTCATCTCGGGGCTTGGCACGGGCGGGGCCGAGACGATGCTGGTGCGGCTCGCGGCCATGCTGCGCGCGCGGGGGCTGACGCAGCACGTCATCGGTCTGGGCTCTCAAGATGCGCTCGCCGCGGATTTGCGCGCCACCGGCGTCGGTCTGACGGTGCTCGGGGCGCGATCCGCAGCCTCGGTGGCCGGGGCGGCGCGCCTGTGGCGCATGGTCAACGATCTGCGCCCCCGCGTCCTGCAAGGCTGGATGTATCACGGCAATCTGGCGGCATCGCTGAGTCACAATACGTGTCCGGGCAGGCGCGACCGCAAGCTGTTCTGGAACCTGCGCGCGTCCAATATGGATGCGCAGCGCTACGGCCGCATCGTCCGGCTGAGCGCGCTGCTCTCGCCGCAGGCGGACCTCGTGATCGCCAATTCGGAGGCGGGACTGACGTTTCACCACGACCGTGGATTTCGCCCGAAGCGTTCGGCGATGATCGCCAACGGGATCGACACCGAGAAGTTTCGCCCCGATGCACAGGCGTGCAACGAGGTTCGCGCCGAGCTCGGCATCGCCGGCGATGCGGTTGTCGCGCTGCACGTTGCCCGGGTCGACGCGATGAAGGATCACGCCGGGTTTCTCGCCGCAATGGCGGCGGCGCCGTCGGTGCTCGGTGTCATGGTCGGCGATGGCACGCGCGAACTAGCTGTGCCGCCGAATGTGCGTGCACTCGGCCTGCGCCGAGACACCAGCCGGCTTTATGCCGCCGCGGATGTCGTTGCCTCAACTTCCGCCTTCGGTGAGGGGTTTTCCAACGTGATCGCCGAAGGCATGAGCGCGGGGCTTGTACCGGTCGCGACCGACGTGGGCGACGCCAGGGCAATCGTCGGCGCTACCGGTTGGGTCGTGGCGCCGCGCGATCCGGCGGCCTTCGGCGCGGCCATCAACGAGGCCGCCATGTTGCCCGCTGCGGAGCGCCAGCGCCGGGGGCTCGCCGCGCGCGAGCGCATCGTTGCGAATTTCACGCTCGACAGAGCCGCGGACGCCTTCGCCCGGCTCTACGCCGGCGGCTGAGCATTGCGCCGGCGCAGCAGGGCGATCCCCGCGCCGGTCAGCACGCACAGCACCGGTTCGATCGGCAGCCGGTATTTCGGCGACGCCACCGGCCCATTCGCTGCGAGAATGAAGCCTGCCCAGAGCACAAGCAGTATCGTGACCGGCCACGAATTGCGATCGAGCGCCAGGACAAAAAAACCGCAAAGCTGCACGAGTCGAACGATAGCAAGGCCGGCAAGACCGAGCAGCAGTGCCCACGCATAAGTGGCGTTGTCGGAACGGAACAGGAAATTTCCGATCTTTTCCAAAATGGTATCGCCCTTGGTCGCGTAGAAGCCGGTGCGCGGCAATTCCGCGATTGGCGGCGAGATGATGATCGCCGGTGAGGCGAGATTGATGGTGGCGCCGATAGCCCACGCTTTGACGATCGCCATCGGCCCGAGCCTCGCCAATTCCTCACGGCCGATCTCGGCATAGTGTTCGGATTCGGTGAACGGATTGGCCGCCCGTTCCGGAAAGCGTTCGCGGGTTCGCTTCTCGACCTCCGCGCTGCCGCGCTCCCAGGAGGTGCCTTCTTTCGCTTCGCGCACCAGCGGCGCCACCCACAACGCGAGGTGCGAGCCGCCCTGGTTGGTGAGCGACAGGGAGCCGTATTGCATGAGGTTGCGCGTTATGATCGGCGCAATGCAGAGGCCGAAGATCGCAGCCATCGCCGCAATCTGAAGTGCATGGCGCGGGCGCAGTCGCCCGGCGAAAAACGCCGCCGCCAATAGCACCAGCATCATCACCGGCACCCAGGGCGCTACCACGATGCGGGCGAGCGTCGCGAGCCCCAGACCGATCCCCACTGTCAGCGCGGCGGGCCATGACGGCCCGCGCAGCCATGACGCCGCGCCGGCCAGGAACAATGCGACGCAGAACACGAACAGCGTGTCGTTGTAGATGAGGCCGCTCAGCACGATCTGCGTCGGATTGACCGCCGCCGCGATCGCGGCATAGACCGCGATGCGCGGATCGACCGCGTTGGCGATTCTGTAAATCAGGACGCAAGTGCAGGCATCGATCGCGCCCTGCATCAGCACGGTCGTCAGCGGGGCCAGGCTGCCGAACAGCGCGACATTGAGCGTGACCAGCCAGGGATAGAGCGGCATCACGCCCAGATCGGATCCGAGCCAGTTCCAGCCTTGCAGGTCGCCGCGAAGCATGCTCGCCGCCATGGCTTCGGCGTTGCCGAGATAGCCCCGCGAATCCGCTCCCATCAATCCAGGCGGCCCCAGGGCGGCAAACAGCACGAGGCCGTAAATCCAGCGAAGGGCGAGCGCGCCGATAAATATCTTCAGCAGAACGGTGCGGGCGTGAATCTGGCCCGGCTCTTTCTCGATTGCTGCGGATGTCGGCATCCGGTCTCCGCTAAAGCGCCTTCAGCTTCTTGAACGCGAAGATCACCATTCGCAGCAGGAGCCAGCCGTGCTGGAAGCGGGAGATTTGTGTTTCGCCGTAGGCGCGCGCGGCATAGCGGATCGGCACCTCGGCGGTTTTCAGGTTCATCTTACTCGCGCCGAAGATCAGGTCGAAATCGCCGAACGGATCGAAGTCGCCGAAATAGGCGCGGTCGCGGCAAATTTTCTCGTAGTGCCGGCGGAGCAGAACCTTTGTTCCGCAGAGCGTGTCGCTGTAGCGCTGGTTAAGCAGAAACGTGAAGATCAGCGCGAACGTGTAGTTGGCGAGCAGGTTGAGAAAGCGCATCGACTCTTTCTCACGGGGATAGGCCATGCGCGTGCCGTTGATGAACTCGCCCTTGGACTGCTTCAGGGCGTCGTAGAATTTCGGGAGGTCTTCCGGCGGCATGGTCAGATCGGCGTCCAGGATCATCAGCACATCGCCGGTCGCCTCGGCGAAACCCTTGCGCACCGCGTCGCCTTTGCCTTTGCCGGACTGCTTGAAGGCTTTGATCGTCAGGCCAGGATAGGCGTCCTTGACGCGCTGGATTTCCTCCCAGGTGCCGTCGGCGCTGCCGCCCTCGACGAAGATGATCTCCTGCGTGTCCGCCAGCCGCGGGGTCCGCTTGATCGCGGCCTCGATGTTGCCGCGCTCGTTGCGGCAGGGAATGACGATGCTGGCCGAAAGGTTTTCGTCATGCCTTTCGTGAAGCGAGCGGGCGATCACGTAATTCCGCAGGCATAGCTTTCGGATCACGGGCAGCGTGGCGACGTAGCGGTTGAGGAACCGCCCAAGGCCGAGCAGCCGGAACGGCGACAGCACCCGCCATTCGCGCTTGATGACGTCGAAGCCGGACAGGTAGAAGAGATTGGCGATGTCCCGGCTGGACAGCCAGTTCTGCGGCCGAGAAGGACGCCGCCGGGTGATGTGCCCGTGCAGCATCGATACCGGCTCCCACATGCGCGAGTGGTACACGACGATGATGCGGGTATCCGGGCCGCACAGGCGATGCAGGCTGCGGAAGGTTTCCAGGCAGTCGTCGAGCGCGCCGAGTGTGTCGGAGATCACGATGACGTCGAACGGCCCTTGCAGATCGGCCATATCGCCGAGCGCCTCGACGTCGCCCTGGATGAAGGTGAGGTGAGGGTGCCTGGCGCGGGCGGTCTCGACCATGGCCTGGCTGAAATCGATGCCAACGCCATACGCGGGCTTGAGCTGGTCGAGCAGTGCGCCCGTGCCGCAGCCGAGGTCGAGCACGCGCTGGCCTTCGGGCACGAGAAAGCGCAGGTAACGCCAATCTTCTTCGAAGA
>JAKFYO010000029.1 GCA_021730825.1 Hyphomicrobiales bacterium | reverse complement strand
GCTGCCGGTCATCAATACGCGCGGCGAGACGCTTTATGATGCGATCAACACGCTCTCGAAGGACGGCGTGAAGATCAACGTCACCGTGCTCTGCACGGAAGAACAAGTCGAGCGCGCGACCGCGGCACTCGCGGGCAATGCGCCGGGTTGCACGTCCGTGTTCGCGGGCCGGCTCGCCGATCTCGGCATCGACTATCAGCCTGCAGTGAACCTCGCGGTGAAACTCGCGAACGAGGCAAAGAACGTCGAAGTGATCTGGGCTTCGACCCGTGAGGTCTGGAACGTAATCGAGGCGAACGACATGGGCGCACACATCATCACTGCGCCCGCCGACATCCTGAAGAAGTTAAAGGCACTCGGCACGAAAACGGCTGCCGATCTCTCGCTCGATGGCGTCAAGGCGTTCCGGGACGACACGCTCTCGGCGGGCCTCGATCTTCCCACAGCCAAAATCCGCCAGACCGCCGCAGAATAGGGTCCTGTAACCCTAGGACATGAATTGTGAGGCCTCAGGGGTTCCCGGCCCTTATGGGGGCGGGGTAAGCCACGCCTGACGGTCAGGGGCATTCGAGGGGTTTATCGTGGCGTCCAGCAAAACTTCGAGCGCAAGCGAGCGCAATCTGCGTGTAGGCGTCATCGGCGCCGGTGTCATGGGCCGCAATCATGCGCGCGTCCTCGCCGAGCTTCCGAATGTCGAACTCGTGGGCGTTGCCGATCCGGATGCAGGCCGCGCTTCGCAGGCCGCGGGCCAAGCCGAAGGCGCTGAAGTTTTCGCAGACCATAAAGAGTTGATCGCTCGCAAGGTGGATGCGGTCGTGGTCGCAGCCCCCACGCCACTGCATCATCAGATTTCTCTTGAGCTCATTGAAGCCGGTGTCGCGCTCCTCGTCGAAAAGCCGATTGCGACCACGGTCGAGCAGGGCCGCGAGATCGTTACCGCTGCCGCGCGCAATGGCGTGACCCTCGTCGTCGGTCATGTCGAGCGTTTTAATCCTGCCGTACAAGCGATCAAGCTGGCGCTGGCCGGCGAAGAAATTCTTTCCATCGGCATTACCCGCGTCGGGCCCTTCCCGCCGCGCATGTCGGATGTCGGCGTCGTGATCGATCTTGCCGTGCACGACATAGACCTGATCCGCTGGTTTACCGAATCCGAAATCGCGGAAGTGCAGCCGCAGATTTCTTCGGTGATCGCCGAGCGCGAAGATATCGCTCTCCTGCAATTCCGCACCGCGAACGGTGTGCTCGCGCACATCAACACGAACTGGCTGACGCCGTTCAAGGCGCGCACCGTGCAGGTCGCGACCCGCGATAAGTACATCATGGCCGATCTGCTCACGCGCACCGTCACCGAGTGCTTCGGCTTCCAGAAGGACGGCTCTTACGGCATGCGCCATCTTTCGGTCGGTCACACCGAGCCGCTGCGTGCCGAACTCATGGCGTTCGTCGATGCCGTACGCGGCGTGAAGAAGCCCGCGGTCACCGGCGAAGAAGGCGTCGCGTCGCTCGAAATCGCGATCCGTTGCCTTGCCGATCCGCATCCGGCATTCCGCCGCGGCCCGCGCAAGATCGCCGGCTAAGTTTCTCAAGGTCAAATCCGTGAATCAGCACATGCGCGCCGATCAGGCTCCCATTCCGTTCATCGACATCGCCGCGCAGCGTAAGCGTCTCGGCAAAAGCATTGACGATGCGGTGGCGAAAGTTCTCACGCATTGCCAGTTCATCATGGGTCCGGAAGTGCGTCAGTTGGAAGCCGATCTTTCGACGTTCTGCGGCGCGCGGCACACGGTCTCCTGCTCGAACGGTACCGACGCATTGATCATGACGCTGATGGCGACCGGCGTTGGTCCGGGCGACGCGGTGTTCTGTCCGTCGTTTACTTTCTGCGCGACCGCGGAGTCGGTCGTGTGTGCCGGTGCGTCGCCGGTTTTCGTGGATGTCGAAGAGAAGACATTCAATATGGATCTCGCGAGCCTCGAGCGCGCGATTGCGGAAGCCAAGCGGGCCGGGCTGAAGCCGAAGGCAATCATTCCAGTCGATCTGTTCGGCCAGCCCGCCGATCTCGACGGTATTGCCGCGATTGCCAAGCGCGAGGGTCTCTTCGTGATCTCCGACGCCGCGCAGTCGTTTGGCGCGACTTACAAAGGCAAGCGCGTCGGCACGCAGGCGCTGGTAACGACCACGAGCTTCTTTCCGGCAAAGCCCTTGGGTTGCTATGGCGACGGCGGCGCGGTTTTCACCGACGACGACAAGGTCGCGGAGGCGCTGCGTTCGATCCGGGTACACGGGCAGGGCGCGGATAAATACGACAACGTGCGCGTCGGCATGACCGGCCGCCTCGACACCATTCAGGCCGCGGTGCTGATCGAAAAGCTCAAAATCTTCCAGGACGAGATCGAAGCGCGTAACCGGGTGGCGAGCCGCTATAACGCCGGTTTGAAGGACGTTGCCATCGTACCGGAGGTCGCGTCAGGCTATGGTTCGGTATGGGCGCAATACACGATCCGAGTCGAAAAGCGCGACGCGCTTGCCGCGGTCTTGCAGACCCGCAGCGTGCCGACCGCGATCTATTATCCGAAGCCCCTGCACCGGCAGGAGCCTTACAAGCGCTATCCGGTCGCCGGAAACGGCCTGCCGGTCACCGACAAGCTGGCGGCCGAAGTCATTTCGCTGCCGATGCATCCCTATCTCGACGAGCCGACGCAGGATCGCGTGATCGCGGCGGTGCGCGAGGCGCTCTCCTAACAACTTTGAGGCGCGCGGCATGATCCGGCGCTTCTTTACGGTCGGCGGTTTCACGCTGCTCTCGCGCATCACTGGATTTATCCGCGACGTGGTGATGGCGGCCGTGCTCGGCGCCGGACCGATCGCCGACGCTTTCCTCGTCGCATTCCGTCTACCCAATCATTTCCGCGCGATCTTTGCCGAAGGTGCGTTCGCTGCCGCTTTCGTGCCTGCTTATGCGCGCACGCTGGAACAGGACGGGAAGCTAGCGGCGCGTTCTTTCGCGGACCGGCTCGCGCTTGCGATGGTCGTGTTGCAGGTCGTCCTTCTCGTCGTCGCGCTGATCTATACGCCGGAAGTCGTGAAGCTGCTTGCGCCGGGTTTGGATGCTTCGCGCTTCGATCTCGCGGTCGCGCTGACGCGGATTACTTTTCCTTATCTCGCGCTGATTTCGATTGAGAGCCTGATCGCGGGCACGCTGAACGCGAACAATCGCTTCGCATCGGCGGCTGGTGCGCCGGTGCTTCTGAATCTCGCGATGATCGGTGCGCTGACCTATGCCGCATTGTTTCCGACCGCAGGGCATGCCGCGGCTTGGGGCGTGTTGATCGCGGGCATTCTGCAACTCGCGCTTGTCGCAGGCGACGCTGAGAAAAACGGCTTCGGCCTTCGCCTGAAAATGCCGAAGCTGGATGAGGCCACCAAGAAATTTCTGAAAGCGCTTGGGCCTGCGATCATCGGGGCAGGCGGTGTGCAACTCGCGCTGTTCGCCGACACCATCATCGCGACCTTCTTGCCGACTGGCGCACTCTCCGCACTCTATTACGCGGATCGCATCCATCAGCTTCCCATCGGCGTGGTCGGCATCGCAGTCGGCGTTGTGCTGTTGCCGGAGATGGCGCGGCGTCTCGCGGCAGGCGACGAGAAGGGCGCTGCGAGTTCGCAAGGGCGAGCCATCGAATTCGCGCTGCTGCTCGCGGTGCCATGCGCCACTGCTTCGCTCGTGATTCCCGAATTGATTATGCGGGCGCTGTTCGCTCGCGGCGCGTTTACCGCCGCTGACGCGGCGGCGGCAGGACAAACGTTGGCTGCCTATGCAACAGGACTCATTCCTTTCGTGCTGATGCGCAGTTTCGTGGCGCCATTTCACGCGCGCGGCGACACCACGACACCCGTCATCGCAGCTCTCTCAGGCGTCGCGCTCAACATCGCGTTGAAAATCGTGCTGATGGGCCCGCTTGCGCAGGCGGGACTCGCGCTCGCGACAGCGGCAGGCGCGTGGCTCAATCTTCTGTTGTTGATCTGGTTTGCGAAACGCCGCGGCTTTGCGAAGCCTGGCGAGAACACCCGTGGAAATTCCGTGCGACTCATCGCCGCCGGAATCATTCTCGCGGCGGTCTTGTTCTTTGAGGCGTGGTCCCTAGCGCCATATTTTGCGAAAATGACGTCGCTTCGTGACGAAGTCCTGCTTTTTACGGTCGTCCTTGGCGGTGCCGTTACATACCTTGCGCTGATCTGGGCCTTCCTCGGCGGAAAATGGCTGAGGGGGCTCCTCCGGAGCGCGGAGACGGCAGCAAAGCCCTGAGCAGGGCATGCGCAGGGCGCATGTGACTAACCGGTCCCCCCGGTGTAAGAAATCCGCCGACCCGTCATTGCCAGAGATAATCCATGTACCGCCCGAACGCGGCCCTCGGCGCCGCAATTTCTTTGGTCCTCCTGCTTGCCGCCTGCGGCCAGAGTGCGCCGCCCGCACCACCCGCTCCGCAGGTGACGATTGCCGCCCCGGTCGCGCAGAAGCTCATTGATCGTGACGAGTATGTCGGCCGCTTCGTAGCGGTGGATGCGGTCGAAATCCGTGCCCGCGTTTCCGGCTATCTGGAAAAGATTCACTTCACGGACGGCCAGCTCGTAAAGGCCGGCGATCTTCTGTTCACGGTCGATCAGCGTCCGTTCCAGGCGGCGCTCGATCAGGCCCGTGCCGATCTCGCGCGAGCGAAGTCGCAGACCGTTCTCACCGCCGCCGATCTCTCGCGCGCGGAAACGCTCTTGCAGCAGAAGACAATCGCGGAAGCGCTCTACGATCAGCGCGTGCAGGCCAAACGCGCAGCGGACGCAGCATTGCAGTCAGCCGAAGCAGCCGTAAAGAACGCCGAACTCAATCTCGAATTTACCGAGCTTCGCGCGCCGGTATCGGGCCGCATCGGCGACCGCCGCGTTTCTCCCGGCAATCTCGTGACCGGCGGCACGACCGGCAGCACGACGTTGCTTGCGACGGTCGTTTCCATGGATCCGATCCGTTTCGAGTTCTCCTTCGATGAAGCGGCCTACTTGCGCTACCAGCGCATCGCGACGCAGGCGGGACGCGCCGACGAGCGCGGTACGAAATTGCCGGTAGAGTTGCGCCTGCTTGATGAGAAAAGTTTTGAACATAAAGGCGTCATCGACTTTGTCGATAACGCGGTGGATACGAACTCCGGCACGATCCGCGGACGTGCGCAATTCGCGAATGCGACCGCGCTGTTCACGCCCGGCATGTTCG
>JAKFYO010000300.1 GCA_021730825.1 Hyphomicrobiales bacterium | reverse complement strand
AGTTGTAGCGCGCGGCGATGCGGTCCACCGCACCCCAGACCTGACTATGAGACAGCATCGGGCACTCCGATTCGACGCAAGGATTATATACCCATCCGTGTAGCACCCCTATAACGGGTGACAAGTCCTGCCCGGCGCTTGCAGCGCAGCGAAGCCGCCTCTAGCGTCCGCCGCGCATGTCTTTTCTGCTTGATCTCGCTTTGCCGTTTTCGCGCCTGTTCGAGGCCGAGGACGCGCATCGGTTGGCCATTCGCGCGCTTTCCCTGATGCCGAAGCCCGCGACGCCTGCGGACGATCCGCGGCTTTCGGTCTCGGCCTTCGGTCTCAATTTCAGGAACCCGATCGGGGTCGCCGCGGGCTTCGACAAAAATGCCGAAGTGCCGGACGCAATCCTCGCACTCGGTTTCGGTTTTGCCGAAGTCGGCACGCTGACCCCGAAGCCGCAAGCCGGCAATCCGCGTCCGCGCGTGTTCCGGCTCCTGCGCGACGAAGCCGTGATCAACCGGCTCGGTTTTAATAACGAAGGTTTTCACGCGGTTGTCGCGCGGCTTACGCTCCGGGTGCCGTATGGAATCCTCGGTATCAACGTCGGCGCGAACAAGGACTCCGAAGACCGCATCGCGGATTATGTCGCGGGCGTTGAAACTTTCTCCGCCCATGCGACCTATCTCACGATCAACGTGTCCTCGCCGAACACGCCGGGCTTGCGCGACCTGCAGTCGGCGGCGGCGCTCGACGAATTGATCAAGCGGGTACTCGATGCGCGCGAACGTGCGGCGCAAAAAGGCAACGGCCGAAAACCTATTCTCCTGAAGATCGCGCCGGATGTCGCGCTCGGCGATCTCGACGACATCGTAGAGATCGCGAAGAAACGCGCGATCGACGGCATGATCGTATCGAACACGACCGTGACAAGACCCGCTTCGTTGCTGGAGAGCAATGCGAAAGAGCAGGGTGGGTTGTCCGGCAAGCCGCTCTTCGACCTTTCGACGAAAATTCTTGCGGAAACTTTTCTGCGTGCCGAGCGCGCGTTCCCGATCGTCGGCGTTGGCGGGGTCGATTCCGCGGAAACCGCATGGAAAAAAATTCGCGCGGGTGCCACGCTGGTGCAGCTCTATACCGGACTTGTCTATAAGGGCTTCGGGATTGCGGGCGAAATCAAGCGCGGCCTTAGCGCGATGCTCGATCGCGGCAAGCACCGCTCGATTCAGGACGTGGTCGGGCTGAACGCCGTCGAGGTCGCCGCTTCGCGCGAGAGCGTCTAGTTCTTGCGCGATTGCAGGAGCCGCATCAGGAGCCAGATCGGCACCACGATCACGGCACCGAGCAGCAGATAGCGCCACAACCAATTGAAGGCCTCGAAGCCGAGATCGAAGATGCTGCGGATCAACGCCTCGATGCTCCAGAGAATGTTGCGCGGATCGAGCCCGATCACGGTCAGCACGAAGCCGACAAGGATCGAAAGCAGCGCAAGTTTAATGAATACCGCGAGCGGCGAGCCGCCGAGAAAGCGCCGCAGTCCGTCGTTCGCCATCGAATCCTCCAGAGCCCGTCAGTTACGACGGAATACCAGACCGGCAAGCGTTCCGACAACAAAGGCAAGGAAGGCGACGCCAAGGCCGTAGTCGAGCCGTGCCTCGCGCGCCGATTGCGCCACGAAAGCCTCGAAACCCGTCTTCACGACCTCAATCGCTGTCGTTTGTTGCGCGGCGAGCACGCCGTTCGCGAACACATGCACGTCAACCTCGTACGGCCCGGTCGGCGCGGTGCCCGGAATCGGCACGGTCGCGCGAAACAGCGTCGGCGTGAGGAACGTGACGGCGTTGGTCTCTTCGTAGAACAGGCCTTCGGCTTTTTTCACGCGCAGGAGCGCATTGCCGAATTCTTCGTCGGCAAGGATTGACGGCGGCAGCGCTGCAAAGGAAAGGCCGAGCTTGTATTTGGCCTGCAACTCGACCGGACCGAATTCCGCGGGCGGACGGTTTGAAAGCACGGCGAGATAAGAAGGCGTGTCCGGATAGCGGCGCGACTCGTAGTTCACCCAAAGGCCGAGGATGCGTTCTTTCTTTCGCGTGACGAAAGTCGTCGCCGGTCCGCGCACGGTGATGACGATGTCGTATTTTTTTGGCTTATCGCGCGGCGTGTCTGCGTCTTCGATGGAAGCGAACAAAACGAGCGACGTGCCGGTGAAGTTCGAGCTGATCAACACGCGATGCGTAGATAGCGACGTCACCAGACGTTCGGCATGCGCGATCGGCGCGATAAATGACCCGAGCATCAATGCGATTGCGAAGACGGCAGCAGTTTTGCGAAAAATCATCGGGCCGCCTCCGACGAAATCACGGAGAACAATTCGATGGGTTTTGTGAGCAGATCGAGGCCGACGCGGGCCGCGACTGCGAATACGAGAAGCCCCAGCAGAAAGCGCAACTGTTCGGCCCGGATCGCCTGGCCCGCCCGCGCGCCGGATTGCGCACCGATCACGCCGCCGATCATCAGCGTGAAGGCGAGCACAATATCGACGGAACGGTTTTCGACCGCATGCAGGATTGTCGCCGCCAGCATCGTGAAAAGCGTCAGAAATAAAGACGTGCCGACCGAGACCGCCGTCGGCACCCGCATCAGATAAATCAGTGCCGGGATCAGGAGGAAGCCGCCGCCGATGCCCATCAGCGCACCGAGGAAGCCGACGCCAAAGCCGATTGCGGTCACCGGGATCGCGGAGACATAAATGCGCGACTGCCGGAAACGGAATTTCAGCGGCAGGCCGTGAAACCAGGAATGCGTGCCGGGCCGCCGCAGCAGAGCCTGCTGGCCCTGGATCGAGCGCCACAGCGCACGGATGCTTTCGGTGATCATCAGGGTACCGACGACCGAGAGCAACACGATGTAGGAAAGATTGATGATGAGATCGAGTTGGCCCGCGCGGCGCAGCAGCGAAAACACCCAGACGCCGGCGGCCGTGCCCAGAAGGCCGCCCGACAACAGCACAAGCCCGAGACCGCTATCGACCAGCTGCTTGCGCCAGTAGGAAATTGTGCCGGTAAGCGAGGAGGCAGCCATGTGGCTCGGTACGCTCGCAACCGCGACCGAAGGCGGGATGCCGACCAGTATGAGCATCGGCGTCATCAGGAAGCCGCCGCCGACGCCGAACATCCCGGAAATGAAGCCGACCGCAATCCCCAGCCCGAATATCAGAAGGATATTGACCGGCAGTTCGGCTATCGGAAGGTAGATCGACAATGTTGCTTCCGGACGCTTTCGTGTAGCCGCATAGGGGCGACAGCACTACGGCATGAACATGTCGAGTGTGCCGCTTGTCAATGACGCGCGTGGAGCAGAGTTACTTCTTTTGCTTCTTTTTCGGCGCGACCGCCGCGTTCTGCCACTCCGGCTTCACGCGCGGCGCGTTAACGCTTTCGTCCGAAGGTTTCGCGGTCCAGGTCTGCACGGCGAGCCGGGCCGCGACTAAGGTCTGCTGGTCGAGCCTGCTTGCCACGTCGTCGCGCTTTTTGGCCGCGTCCACATCGCCCTGGTTCGCGGCAAGCGAGAACCACAGGAAGGATTCAGCGAGATTCTGGCTGGCGCCCATGCCCCGGGCATAGATCACGCCGAGATTGTACTGGCTGTCGCGAAGGCCCCGTTCGGCAGCCTTGCGGAACCACGGAATCGCGCTCGCGTAGTCGGGTTTTTTGCTGGCAGCACCGTCCTCGACCATCAGGACGGCGAGATTATGCATGGCTTTCAGGTGCCCGCTATCGGCGGCGAGCACGTAATTGGTCCTCGCGCGGGCTCGGTCTTTCGTGACGCCCTGGCCTTTTTCATAGGCCATGCCCAGGCGGAATGCGGCGGCAGGGGAGCCTTTGGCGACGGCCTTCTCGAACCACTTGAGCGCCTCGGCCAGATTGGTATCGACGCCGCGGCCCATCAGATAACGCTCGCCGACCTCGTAGGCCGCATCCGCATCGCCGCCATTCGCGGCCTGCATCAGGGAAGCGTTGATCCCCTTTGGCTCTTCGGCGGAAGGGGTCTGCGGCTGGTTGTGCGCGACCGTATTTTGCGTTTGCAGCGGCGTTTGCTGCGTGCGCGGTGCCTGCTTGGTGCTTTGCGTAATGATCTGATCCGGCTGCGCGAACATCGAAACCATGTTCTGCGGCGTGATATCGCCGGTCGGCGCCAGCGGGCCGAACGGGTCGCTGAAATTCGGAATGAAGGAACGCTGCTGCGGATCCGGCGCGGCAGTCGGATTTTGCGGCGCCGCCGGCGTTTGTTCGGGCGGCGCCGGCACTGGAGCAGGTGCCGGTGACGGCGCGACCGAAGTCTCGCGGCCGTTGCCCCCGATCAGATTGGTGATCAGGCTCACGTCGAAGAAACGCACGGCCGAGAAACCGAGCATGGCGACGACGAGACCGAGCAATACCGCGCGGCGCGAGCGGGCAAAGATGCCGCTGAGCGCGCCCTTCTTCTTGCCGCCCGCAACGGTATCGTCCGGCGCCTCTGCCGCCGCCGCTTGTGCCGCGCGGCGTGCCGCTGCGATGAAATCCGAAGTCTTGGTGTTGGCGTCGTTCGTGCGCGGCGTGATGTCGGCAACCGCGGCTTCGGACTGTGCGATGCGCTGTTGCACCGGGGTCGCGCGCGAGCGCGGCGCACCCGATCCGGGCTCCAGCGGATGGTCGGCCGGCATCCCGTCGGTCGCGACAAACACTTCTCTTGATTGCACAGTGACCGGCGCGGTGCGCGTGAAGCGCTCTTGCGTTTCGCTTGGTGCCGCGACCTGCGTCACCCTGCGCGGCATCGGGTCACCGGCGAGCGGTTTCAACGGCGGAGGTGCGATTTCCTGCTGTTGCGCGGCCGCAACCTGCTGCGGCATTTGCTGACGGCCCGCCTGCAATTCGCGGAGCGCGGTTTTCGCCGCGCGTTCTGCGACGTCCATCGCATTGGCGCGCGCCTTGTCGAATTGCGACGAAAGATCGGAAATGCCGCGCTCGATGGCACCGAGATTGTTGAGTTTCGCTTCCGAGGCGTCGAGCCGCTCGACCACGCTGCGCATGGTGTCTTCGAGGCCCATCGGGTTCTCGGCCTTATCGAGCGATGTTTGCAGCGAGTCGAGGCGCTGATGAATGCGGTCGAAGGCTTCCGGATCCTGCGAAATCTGGACCGGCTGTTGCGCGGTCTGTTCGATTCTGTGCGCCAGCGCATCGATGCGCTGCTCGAGCGCGCCGACGATGTTACGGACCCCGCTGTCGTCCGGCGCGGAAATGCGGTCGACTTTGCTCGCGATGGTTTCGATCTGTGCCACAA
>JAKFYO010000106.1 GCA_021730825.1 Hyphomicrobiales bacterium | reverse complement strand
AGTGCGCGCGCTCGTGGAAAATTTCGAAGCTTGTCGGCAGCGACAAGGAATATCCGGACGTAACCCCGCGCGATGCGGACGCGCTTCGCGAATACCATGCCGCGCGCAAAGCAGCCGGTTAAAAAAACACGCGCCAAAAAGCGCGTGAAAAAGAAGGCGTCGCGCGCTCGCATCGCCACGCGCGGACGGCAACTACCCGATGCCTATGCCTGGCTCGAACACAACGGCCCTTATTTCGGGTTCGGCGTCGCGATCGCCGCCGCCGTCCTCGTGCTCGACCAGATCACGAAATACGCGGTCCTCTACGGCCTCGATCTCGCGACTCGCGGGAAGATTTATGTCGCCCCCTTCGCGGATTTCGTGCTCGCGATGAACCGGGGTATTTCCTACGGGCTTTTTCCACAGGATGGGGAACTCGGCCGTTGGGTCCTGTTCTCGATCAAAATCGCGGCATCGATCCTCTTCTTCTTCTGGCTGCGCCGGGCGGGATCGAAGGTCGTGGCGGCCGCACTTGGTTTGCTGATCGGGGGAGCCCTTGGGAATGCCGTGGATAGGGCCATTCAGGGCGCGGTGGTGGATTTTGTCGCGCTCCATGCCTTCGGGTTCCGCTGGTACGTATTTAACCTTGCGGATGCAGCCATCGTTGCCGGGGTGGTGGGCCTCCTATACGATGCGTTAAGGCCTAACGCCTTGAAATCGCCGCCAAAGCGCGGGATTTGAGCGGGCCTTCGGGCCCGGCCTTTGGGCCCCGTCCTGTTGAGTATCAGAGGCTAGCCAATGTCGCTGCGGCGCTATCTTACGAGTCTCGCCATCTTCGCGTTTGCGATGGCTGCGATGTTTGCCGCCGTGCAGCCGTCCTTTGCCGAGGACGACGACGACAACGAACCCAATTTCATGAGCAAGTTGCTGGGCTCTGTCGGTCTCCTGCAACTGCCCGGACCGCATATCGACTATCAGGAGCGTCCGCCGCTCGTGGTGCCGCCGATCTCGCCTTATGTGCAGCCGGTCGCGCCATCGCCGCAGCCGAACGCAAACAGCACGCAACAAAACCCGTGGGACTTCAACGCGCCGCCGGCGCAGAACATCACCGCGGCTCCCGACAATCAGCGTCCGCCGCAAACCGCGCTGACACTGCCGCAGCCGGTCGAGCCCTATACCGCGCGCCAGCGCAATCCGGACTTCCCGCTCGATCCGGAAGTAAAGGCCGCGCAAAAGAGAAAAAAGACCAAGCGCATGTTCTCTCGCGCCGAAGACGATCCGAGCTACAGCGGCCGCACGTTGACGCCGGCGGAATTGGCGGCCGTGAAAGGCAGAGACAAGCAGGGCTCCGGTACCGACGCGACCACCAACGAGGCGCAATCGACAATTCAGCAGCTTGGCGTTCCCACGCTTACGAAAATGCTCCCTATGATCGGCAGAGAGAAAGAGAAGCCGGTTGAATTTACCGGCGAGCCCGAGCGTCAGACTTTGACGCAACCGCCTACTGGCTATCTGACGCCTTCGAAGAACGCGCCTTACGGCACTGTTGCGAAGGACAAGAATGGACGCGACGATTCGAGAATCGTGCATCCCAACATGCCGGATTATTCGGGCCCCCGCATGTAAGCCGTGTCTCGCGAATGTGAGACGCGGCTGGCGCTTTCTGCGCCGGATATGAAGGAGTAGTCCAAAACGTGCGAAGGGTTGTCATGAGCGCGATTGCGATTTGCGCGGCCGCCGGTTCGGCGGCTGTTCTCTTGCCCGGTACCGCGAAGACGCAGCCTCAGGGCTTGCAGGTAAGCGAGTTCAAGCTCGCGAATGGACTGGAAGTCGTGGTGATCCCCGATCGCCGCACCCCGGTCGTGACCCACATGGTTTGGTACCGGATCGGCTCGGCCGACGAGACGCCGGGAAAATCGGGTCTCGCGCATTTCCTCGAACATCTGATGTTCAAGGGCACCGAGAAGAATCCGGCCGGCCGGTTCTCGACGGTTGTTGCCACCATCGGCGGGCAGGAAAACGCTTTTACCTCGCAGGACTACACCGCCTATTTCCAGCGCGTGACCAAAGAGAATCTCGAACAGGTGATGACCTTTGAAGCCGATCGCATGACCGGGCTTCGCCTGACCGATGAAGTCGTCTTGCCGGAGCGCGAAGTCGTGATCGAAGAGCGCCGCACGCGCACAGATAACGATCCAGCCGCGCAGCTTGCCGAGGCGCTCAGTGCCGCGCTCTACGTCAATCACCCGTATGGCCGCCCGATCATCGGCTGGATGCATGAAATCCGGCAGCTCAGCCGCGAGAACGCACTCGATTTCTACAAGCGCTTCTATACGCCGAACAACGCGGTGCTTATTCTCGCGGGCGACATCGACGACAAGGAAGCGCGCGAACTTGCCGAGAAAATCTACGGCAAGGTGCCGCGCGTGGCCGAAGTGGCACCGCGTGCGCGCCCGGTCGAACCGGAGCCGCGCGCACACCGCCGGATGTCGCTCACCGATCAGCGCGTGCAGCAGCCTTCGATGTCGCGCTATTACCTCGTTCCGTCTTATCGGACCGCGACTGGAAACGAAGCGGAAGCACTCGAAATTCTCTCGCATGTACTTGGCGGCGGTCAGACCAGCCGCCTTTACAGCGCACTGGTCGTCGAGAAGGGGGTCGCTGCGAATGCAGGCTCCTGGTATCAGGGCACGGCGTTAGACGCGACGCGCTTCGGCGTTTATGCCTCGCCGCGCCCCGGCACCACGCTGGAAGCGCTTGAAGCCGCACTCGACGAAGTCATCGAGCAAGTCGCGAAGAACGGCGTCGAGGCTGAGGAGGTCGAGCGCGTGAAGACTCGGATCATCGCCTCCACGATCTTCTCGCAGGACAACCAGACGACGCTCGCGCGCATCTATGGTGCCGCGCTGACCACCGGTCTCACGGCCGCTTCGGTCAAGGAGTGGCCCGCCAAAATCCGTTCGGTGACGCCGGCGGAAGTGCAGGCTGCCGCGAAAAATTGGCTCGATCTGCGCCGCGCAGTGACCGGCTATCTGCTTCGTCCGCAACAGGCTTCTCCGGAGAAGCGCACGTGATGCCGCTTCGCCGGGCGGCACCGCGCCATAGTTTCTTGAAGGGTATTGCGATGGCTCTCGCCTTGTTCACGGCGTCAAGCGCCGCTGATGCGCAGGTCGGCAAGATAGAACGGTTGAAGACGCCGGCCGGCATCGAAGTCTGGTTCGTGCGCGACGACACGCTTCCGATCCTCTCGATCAACTTTGCCTTCGACGGCGGTGCCTCGCAGGATCCCGCGGACCGCGCGGGCCTCGCGTACATGACCGCCGCGATGCTCGACGAGGGTGCGGGCGAATTGAACGCCAAAGCGTTTCAGGAGCGCCTTGAGCGCCGCGCGATTTCGCTAAGCTATAACGCTGACCGCGATACTTTCCGCGGCACGGTGCGGGTGTTGAGCGAACACCGCGACGAGGCCTTCGAACTTTTGCGCCTGTCGCTGAATACGCCGCGGTTCGAGCAGGAAGCGATCGACCGCATTCGCGCGAGCATTCTCGCGGCTTATAGGCGCTCGCTTACGAACCCGGATGAGGTAGCGGGATTGCGCTGGTTTGCGCAGGCATTTCCGAACCATCCCTATGGCCGATCGGTCAAAGGCGACGAGAAGTCGATCTCCGGGGTCGAGCGTTCGATGCTGTTCGACTATGCGAAGAAGAATCTGGCGCGCTCGAACCTCAAGATCGCAGTCGTCGGTTCGATAGAAAGCGCGGAACTTGCCCGTCTCATCGACCATGCCTTCGCGAAGCTGCCTGCCAAGGCCGATCTTGCCGAAATTCCGGAAGTGAAGCCGCAGTCGCTGGGCCGCCGCGAAGTTGTCGATCTCAACATTCCGCAGACCACGATTACCTTCGGCGGCATCGGACTGAAGCGCAAAGACCCGGACTTCATGCCGGCATTCGTGCTGAACCACGTGCTCGGCGGCGGCTCGTTTTCTTCGCGGCTTTATCGCGAGGTCCGTGAAAAGCGCGGACTTGCCTACTCGGTATATTCATACCTCGCGACGCTCGATCACTCCGGGATGTTCATGGGCGGGACCTCAACGCGCAACGACCGCGCGGCAGAAGCGCTCCAGATTATCGAGCAAGAAATCGTCCGCATCGCCAAGGATGGGCCGACCGCTGAAGAGTTGGCGCAGGCCAAGAGTTATTTGACCGGATCCTATTTGCTGCATTTCGATACCTCCGCGAAAGTCGCATCGCAGCTTCTTGAAATTCAGCTTCAGGAGCTTGGAATCGACTATTTCGAGCGCCGGAACAAAATGGTTAACGCGGTTACGGCCGAAGACGTACGCCGCGCTGCAAAGCGGTTTTTGGCGGACAGCAAGCTTCTTGTGATTATGGTGGGAAGACCCGCGCCGTTATCCAAATCGAACGGCGGTTAATTTCTAAGGGTTCGCGAGCGCCCGTCTCGCTGTTATGATGGGCGTACTGAGGGAGTGGGTAAGTATGCGTAAAACTTCCAGGCAAAGCCTGCATATGCAGGGCTGGGCGGCGGCTATGCTTGTCGGTCTTCTGGCCGGATGCAGCACGATCGAGAACGTCGTGGGGCCCATTGGAAACATGGGCGTTGGCGATCTTTTCAAGCAGGGTCCGGCAACTGCCGACCCGGATAATCCGAACGCAAATCCGAATTCGCAGGTGAGCGCGGATGACGATTGCCCCGGCGCGAATATCCGTCAGGGCGCAAGCGCCTGGGCGCAGAACGCGGGCCAGGGCCCAACCAATGTGCGCTACCAGGCGAGCATTGTGCAGATCGCCCGCGAGTGCGCAGTCCTCGGCAGCACCATGACCATTAAGGTCGGCGTCGAAGGCCGTCTGGTGGTCGGACCGAAGGGCACGCCCGGCACGGTTAGCGTGCCGATGCGTATCGCGCTCGTGCAGGAAGGTCCTCAGCCGCGGCCGATCGCCTCCAAGTTCTATTCGGTGACGGTCAACGTCCCACCGGGGACGACGCAGGTGCCTTTCACGCAGATCGAGGATGACCTGACCTTTCCACTGCCGGCAGACAAGAACCTCGAGAAATACGTGATCTATGTAGGCTTCGATCCGCAAGGCGTGCCGCCGGCCGCCAAGGCGAAGGCACAGCCGAAGCCGAAACCGAAGCCCGCACCGAAGAAGCAGGCAACGCCTGCGCCGCAATCGCAGCAGCAGAACCCGCCCGCGTTCCAGCCGCCGCCGAGCTCGCAGCAGCAGCCTACGTTCCAGCAGGCGCCGCAGCAGCAACAGGCGCCCTCGAACGTGCCGACGTTCGATCCTCCGCCGCGGCAATAATGGCCT
>JAKFYO010000207.1 GCA_021730825.1 Hyphomicrobiales bacterium | reverse complement strand
GGCCCTCGCCCAAGGAAATCGCGACCTTCATCCGCCGCTCGATCTCGAAGAAAATCTTCGAGAAGAAATATGGCGACGTTTTCAAAGGCGACAAATACTGGCAGGCGATCAAGGTTGCGCCGTCCGATACTTACGGCTGGGACAACAACTCCACTTATGTGCAGAACCCGCCGTATTTTGCGACCATGACGCGCACGCCCGAAGCCATCACCGACATCGACAACGCGCGTGTAATCGGCCTCTTCCTCGACTCGATCACCACCGACCACATCTCGCCGGCGGGCTCGATCAAGGCGGCGTCGCCCGCGGGCAAGTATCTCACCGATCACGGCGTCGCCGCGATCGACTTCAATCAATACGGCACGCGCCGCGGCAATCACGAAGTCATGATGCGCGGCACGTTCGCGAACATCCGCATCAAGAACCAAATGGTGCCGGGCGTCGAAGGCGGCGTCACGGTTCACTATCCGTCGGGCGAGCGGCTGCCGATTTACGATGCCGCGATGAAGTACAAGCGCGAGAAGGTGCCGCTGGTCGTATTCGCCGGCAAGGAATACGGCACCGGCTCGTCGCGCGACTGGGCCGCGAAAGGCACCGTGTTGCTAGGCATTCGCGCCGTGATCGCGCAGAGCTTCGAGCGCATTCACCGTTCGAACCTGATCGGCATGGGCGTCGTGCCGCTCGTGTTCGAGGAAGGCACCTCGTGGCAGACCTTGGGCCTCAAGGGCGACGAGAAGGTCACGATCCACGGCCTCGCCGATGGGTTGAAGCCGCAGGAAGTCATGTCTGCGGAGATTGCTTTTGCCGACGGCTCCAAGAAGAACGTGCCGCTCCTGTGCCGCATCGATACGCTGGATGAGCTCGATTACTACAAGAACGGCGGCATCCTGCAGTACGTGCTCCGCAACCTTGCAGCCTAGAAAACGAGGCTGATTTCAACGCAAGGCCGCCGCTCACCCATTAGTGAGTGGCGGCTTTCGCTTTTTCAGGCATATCGTCTCCGCATCAAATCGACAGGTCCACGATGCATGTGCTTCGCAATCTCGGTGCGCTCGCTTTTTTCGCGGCAATGACGGTATCCGCGTCTTCGCCTGCGTTTGCGGGTGGAAAGTCCGTGATCGAGTTGTTCACGAGCCAGGGCTGCAACTCGTGCCCGCCCGCGGACAAGCTTCTCGGCCAGCTCACGAAGGAGCCGAACCTGATCCCGCTGACGCTCGCGGTCGATTACTGGGACTATCTCGGCTGGAAAGATACGTTGGCGCTCCACGATCACACCAAGCGCCAGCAGCGCTATGCGAAAGTGCGCGGCGACATGAACGTCTATACGCCGCAGGCCATCGTGAACGGCGTGAAATATGCGGTCGGCAGCGACGCGCAGCAGATCAACGCGGCACTCCGCAATCATCCCTCGAACGAGCCGGAAATTCCGCTTCAAGTGAAGCGTGACGGCGAAAACATTTCGGTCGATGTCGGTGCGGGTCAGGGCAAGGCAACGGTGTGGATGCTTTCGGTCGCGAGCCGCGTCGAAGTGAAAATCGCGAAGGGCGAGAACAAAGGCGCGACCGTTGCCTATTTCAATGTCGTCCGCTCGTGGCGCAATCTCGGCGCTTACGCCGGCACACCGATCCGGACTTCTGTCCCGGTTGCGGAGCTGACCAAGAACGGCGCGGACGCGGTCGTCGTCTTCGTGCAGAACGGCGGCGAGAATTCTCCGGGCGTTATCCGTAACGCCGACATCCTGGCGCTGCGCTAAAACAAAAATCTTCCTGACAAAAAAGAAGGGCCACTGAAAAACAGTGGCCCTTTGAATTTGGGGTTTTGAACCGTACGCGGTTGCAGCCAGATGGGCCGGCCCGAAAAAGCCCCGGGGGGCTGGGGGGCTGGGATTGACCGGAACTTCTTCTAGACCGGCCCGGAGGCTACGAGGGGAAATCTCGCCCCGCGCTTTGGCGTCGAGGCGGCCAGAATTGGGCGTCTTTATGATTTTTACGCCTGACGCCGGCCGCGAGATTCGCGAGCGATTCCATAGGCTAAAGAAATGCTTGCCCTGCCCACGCCCCGGCGCGATCATGACAAGAACGCGACTGTTATTCGCGGGTTACCGACGGATCAGGAGCCGCCAGATTTGAGCGATCTCGAACCGATAGCGTTTCCGGGGCGGGCCGTGAGCCGCGCCTCCGCCCCCAAAGACACTACCTTCGACCGGCGCGAGTTGCTGCGCATTCTGGATCTTTATGGCCGCATGGTCGCCGCCGGCGAATGGCGCGACTACGCCATCGCCTTCATGAAAGACCGCGCGGTCTTTTCCATCTTCCGCCGCTCCTCAGAGCAACCGCTGTACCGGATCGAGAAGAACCCCGCGCTCGCGCGCAAGCAGGGCGAATATGCCGTGGTCAATGCCACCGGCTTCGTCCTGAAGCGCGGCCATGATCTCGGCCGCGTACTCGCGGTGATCGACAAGCGCCTCAGCGTCGTGAACTGAGCTTCGTTCGTCCGCTAAAAAAAGCAAAAGGCCCGGCATTCGCCGGGCCTTCGCATTTCGGCTTCTCGTTCAGCTTATTCGCGGTTGCCGAGCAACTGCAGCATGAACAGGAAGATGTTCAGGAAGTCGAGGTACAGGCGCAGCGCACCCATGATCGACTTGCGGCCCGATACGGTGCCGTCGTCGTTGGCATCGTACATGTTCTTGATGTCCTGCGTGTCGTAGGCGGTGAAGCCCGCGAACACGAGGAGGCCGGCGATCGAGATGATCCACTGGAGCATGCTCGATCCGAGGAAGATGTTCACGATCGAGGCGATGATCACGCCGATCAGGCCCATGAACAGGAACGTCGCCATGCCCGAAAGGTCACGCTTCGTCGTGTAGCCGTAGAGGCTGAGCGCACCGAACGAAGCGGCCGAGATGAAAAATACGCGCGCGATCGACGTGTGCGTATAGACCATCAGGATGGTGGCGAGCGAAACGCCGACCAGCGCCGCATAGATCCAGAAGGTGAGCTGGCCAGCACCGACGCTCATTTTGTCGACGCGGAAGCTCAGGAAGAATACGAGCGCGAGCGGCGCGAGTACGACCACCCACTTCAGCGGAGTCGCAAAGAGCGTGTAGCCAAGCGGGGTGAGGAACTGGCCGCGAGCGATAGCAGCAGCCGCGCCGGATGCAGTCTTCGCAGCAGCCGAAGCGTCTGACGTGATCGACAGCATATAGATGCCGAGCGCAAACAGACCGGTGATCGCGAGACCGATCGTCATGTAGTTGTAGACCCCGAGCATGTACGAGCGGAGGCCCTGATCGATCTCCGCCGCAGTGCGGGTAGCGCCGCCATAGCGGGCGGCAGGATTGTTGTTCAGGTCGGACATAGGTCCCTCTTCTCCCTAGTGGCAGGACATCGAACGCCGGAAAACGGCGCTTGCCCCGAATCCAGACGGAATATGGTGTGCGCCAAAATTCGCCGCAAGTGAATTTACGTCAAGGTTACGTGACGTGGTGAAGCGCTTGGAATTGCTGATAATTTTAGAGATTTCGTAGAACCGGGGCCGGCTTCTGTCCGAGCGCCCGCCAGGTGCCGATCAATCCGAGAGCCACTGTAAGAACTACGGCTGTAAGAGCCGCAAGTCCGGCGGCTGCCGGCTCAAACTGGAAACGGAAATTCATTACGTTCTCGACCACGAACCAGGCCGCGACCGCACCCGCAGCCGTCGCGAAAATTGCCGTCGCAAGACCGAGGATCGCGTATTCCGCGCCGTATGCGAGCAGGAGCCGCCGGCGCGTGGCGCCAAGCGTCTTCAGGATCACCGCATCATAGACCCGGTTGTGATGTCCGGCGGCGAGCGCGCCCGCGAGCACGAGAATGCTTGCAATCAGCGTCACCGAGCTTGCGCCCCGCACGGCGACCGCCAGGTCTGCGACCAGCGTATTGATTGCCTGCAGCGCTTCTTTCACGCGCACGGTCGTGACCGCCGGAAATTCATTGGCGACCGCGCGCTGCAACTCGATCTCGGCTCTCTGGTTACCGCCCTCGGGATAAGAAAGTGTTGCAAGAATCGTATGCGGAGCGCCGCTGAACGTATTCGGCGAGAACAGCATCACGAAATTGATGCCGAGACTTTCCCATTCCACCGTGCGCAGGTTCGCGATCTGCGCTTCGATGGTGCGGCCAAGTACGTTCACGGATACCTTGTCGCCGACTTTTAGCCCGAGGCCGTCGGCCGCACGTTTCTCGAACGAGACCAGCGGCGGACCCGCGTAATCCTTCGGCCACCATTCGCCTGCGACCAGCGTCGAGCCTTCTGGGAAAGTCTCCGTGAAGGTGATGCCGCGGTCGGATTGCAGCACCCAGGCCTGTTCCGGATCGACCTTCACCTGATCGACGGGCACGTCCTTCACACGCAGGATTCTTCCGCGCAGCATCGGCACTTCGGTGAGCTCGCTGTTTCCCGCGTTCTGCTTGATGAAGGCGTTAAAGCGCTCGACATCCGAGTTCGGAATATCGACGAAGAAGAAACTCGGCGCGCTCTTCGGAAGAGACTGCGTGAGCTGCCGCCGCAGGTTGCTGTCGATCAAGGTCAGTGTGACGAGCAATGCGAGGCCGAGGCCGAGCGACAGCACCACCGAGGGCGTCAGCGCACCGGGGCGATGGATGTTCGCGAGCGCCAGTCGCAGCGCGGTCGAGCGCGGACGCGGAAGTCTTGCGGCAATCGCCATCAAGGCCCAGGCGAGCAACCGCAGCACGACGAAAATTCCCGCCGCGGCGACGATATAGATCAGCGCAATGCGGCGGCTTTCGGCGGTGAGGAGCGCGAGCGCCGCAAGCGAAACAATCGCAAGCACGACAAAAGCGATATAGCGCGGACGCGGCAGCTGGTTGCCCTGCTCGACGGTATCGCGAAAGAGCGCGGACACCGGCACGTCATGCGCGCGGCCCAAGGGCCAGAGTGCGAAAGCAAGCGCGACCAGAATGCCGAATGCGGTCGCGAGCGCAATCACGCTGAGATGAATTCCGGGCGCAAGCGGCAAAGGGATCAATCGCCCGAACAGCGAGGTGATCGCGAACGGAAGCGCGATGCCGGCGATAACACCGATCGCAATACCGATCATCGCAATGATGCCGATCTGGGTGAGATAGATCGAAAACACCGTGCCGCCGGATGCGCCGACGGCTTTCATCGTGGCAATATCCGCGCGCTTGCGCTCGAGATAATGCATCACGGCGTTGGCGACACCGACACCGCCGACGAGCAGCGCAGTCAATCCGACCAGCGTGAGAAATTCTGCGAGCCGCCGCACATTGCGCTCGAGCTGCGGCGAAACGC